>CATJUP010000192.1 GCA_949743655.1 uncultured Eubacteriales bacterium | reverse complement strand
TTTTAAAATAGAAAAAAGTATAGCTGATGATAATTAAACTAATTAAAAATGACAGCTTATAAATAAATTATAAGTTGTCGTTTTTTATTTCTACATTTCGGATATATATGTTTTTATTTTAATTTTAATAACATACAAGTAATATTGGATTTTTTTATTATTTTTATTAATTTAAGACAATATATAAACTATTTTTAATATCATTTTTGGTGGTAGCCAACGTAAAGTTAAATTTCTTTCGCTTCTTTGTTATTTCTACATAATTTAAGACGATATATATAAACTATTTTTAATATTCCTTTCTGGCGGTAGCCAACGCAAAGTTAAAGTTCTTTCGCTTCCTTTCTTTCAAGAAAGGAAGCCTTTGGGGTTAAGTTTTTGCCAGTTCCACTCGTCAGCACACATATCATTTATGTTGTAACTTGTTTTCCAGCCTAATTCTTTTTGAGCTAATTCTGTGTCTGCTAAACATATGTCTATATCGCCAGCTCTTCTTTTTGCATAACCAAAATTAATTTTTATTCCTGTTACACTCTCAAAACTTTTAATCATATCAAGCACACTATATCCGTGCCCGCTGCCAATATTGCATATAAGTTTGTATTCTGGTATATCCAAAAGTTTTTTAAGCGCGTTTATGTGCCCTAAAGCTAAATCCATTACGTGTATATAATCCCTCACGCCTGTTCCATCATGAGTATTATAGTCATTTCCAAAAACGTTCAATTTTTTAAGTCTTCCTGACGCAACTTGAGATATATATGGCATAAGATTTGAAGGTTCACCAAGAGGGTTTTCGCCTATAAGTCCGCTTTTATGCGCCCCTATTGGATTAAAGTACCTCAAAATAACATACCCTATTTTATTTGTGTTAGCAAAATCAGTTATTATCTGCTCTTGAATAAGTTTTGTTCTTCCATAAGGATTATGAGGTAAAAGAGCCGCGTTTTCTTTTATAGCCTTACCGCTGTTAATTCCATACACAGCAGCAGAGGAACTAAGCACAATATTTTTTACGCCATTTCTTTTAATCGCCTCACACACATTTACAGTACCAAAAACATTGTTTGTATAGTATTTAAGAGGTTCACTTACTGACTCACTTATTGATTTTAATGCGGCAAAATGTATCACGGCGTCAAACTTCTCTTTGTCAAATATACAATTAAGCTCGTTTAAATTACAAATATCGGTATTGTAGAATATTGGTTTTTTTCCTGTTATTTTGTATATTCGGCTTATAACCTCAATACTTGAATTTGATAAATTATCAATTATAGCGACATCAAAATTGTTATTTAATAACTCCACACAAGTATGGCTACCTATATATCCCGTTCCGCCTGTAACTAAAACTTTCATACAAAACCTCCAAAAACTATATTTACGCAATTTTATATAACACAAATTAAATCAAAAAACAATAAACACATTATATATTAGTTTTGTAAAAGACTATTTGTATTTTTATTACATAAAAACACTCATAACCGACAACAACACCATTTGAATAAAAGATTAAGCTCCTTTCATGCCTGCACAGTATATAAAATGTAAAATACTCTGTCGGTTAAACTCTAAGACCGCGTTGTTAAGCGCGGTCTTAGTTTAGTATTTATATTATTTTGTATATTATTCAAACAACTTAGATACTGATGTTCCTTCATGTATCCTGTTTATAGCCTCAGCAAAAACTTTAGCTACCGAAAGCACTTTAATTTTGGATATGCACTTTTCTGGAGGAAGGCTAATTGTGTTAAGCACTAAAAGCTCGCTTATGGCTGACTTTTCTATTTTGTTAAGCGCTTCCCCTGATAATACGGCGTGTGTACAGCAAGCATCAACCTCTATAGCTCCTTTTTCTTTAAGAGCATTAGCGGCATTAGTAATTGTTCCAGCCGTATCAATCATATCATCAACCAATATCACCCTTTGTCCTTTTACATCACCTATAATATTCATAATCTCACTTACATTAGCTTTTGGTCTTCTTTTATCAACAATAGCCAAAGGAATTTCAAGCCTTGTAGCAAAATTTCTTGTTCTGCCAACACTTCCCAAATCAGGCGATACTGCTACAAACTCGTTTATATTTTCACCATACTTATCACGATAATAATTTGTAAGCACAGGCGCACCTAAAAGGTGGTCAACAGGAATATCAAAAAATCCTTGAATTTGTGCACAATGTAAGTCCATTGTAAGAACTCTGTCTGCGCCTGCCACAGTAAGAATGTTAGCCACAAGTTTAGCGCTAATTGGGTCTCTCGCTCTTGCTTTTCTGTCTTGGCGCGCATAGCCATAATAAGGCATTACTGCTGTTATTCTTCCAGCTGACGCTCTTTTCATAGCGTCAATCATAATGAGCAGCTCCATAAGGTTGTCATTTACAGGATACGAGGTTGACTGTACAATATAAACATCCGCTCCTCTAATAGTTTCATCAATTTTAACCGAAATTTCGCCATCGCTAAAATGTGCCACTTCCGCCTGACCTAATTTAAGCCCTAAGCATTGAGCCATTTCCTCGGCTAAATCTCTGTTGGCATTGCAAGAAAAGATTTTTATATTGCCCCTGCCAGAATAATTCATTGAAATGTCCTCCCTAAAAATACAGTAAACTTTATCGGTTAGATACAAACATAATGGTACACCTCATACCGCTAAAATTCAATACTATTTTACAAAATTTTTATTTTTTCCCTATAAAATAAGCCCCTATGTTTTATATAGGGACTTATTTACTGTTTTTATAAATATAATACATAAATTATTAAGCGTTTTAATATAATGTTTAACATTAGGTGTAAGAATTAATTTTTTTGATTAAAATTCACTTTACCCAACCTTCTATATTTTTTTGCCTGTTTCTGGCAACAGCGAGAGCTTTTTCTGGCACATTGGTTGTTATTGTAGAGCCTGCCGCCACATAAGAGCCTTTTTTGAGTGTTACAGGCGCTACAAGATTAGCATTGCAGCCTATAAACACATCGTCTTCTATAACTGTTCTATATTTTTTATGTCCGTCATAATTTACAGTTACTGTGCCACAGCCAAAATTAATTCTCTCTCCTACATCGCTGTCACCTACATAAGTAAGATGCGATACTTTTGTATTATTGCCTATAACAGAATTTTTAACCTCTACAAAGTCGCCTATTTTTCTATTCTCACCTATATCTGAGTTTGGTCTTATATAAGCGAAAGGTCCAACTTTAGTTTTACTTCCTATTTTAGAGTCCATGGCTACAGTATATTGAATAGTTACGTTATCAGCTACAGTCATGTTTATAAGTCTTGTGTCTGGTCCAATTTCGCAGTCGCTTCCTATTTTGGTTTTTCCCTCAATAACACAGCCTGGATATATAATTGTGTCAATGCCAATATCAACGTCATCGCCTATATATGTGTTATCTGGCGATATTATAGTAACGCCATTTAACATAAGTTTTTGGTTAATTCTTTTATACATTATACTTTCAGCCTCCGCGAGCTGAACACGGTTATTTACACCAAAAAATTCTGTAATATCGCCTATAGTCATAGCGTTTACTTTCTCGCCACCACACGAAATAATCTCAAGTGTGTCAGGAAGATAATACTCTCCTTGAACATTATCATTTTTAATAAGTTTAAGCGCCTTTTTAAGGCTTGAGCCCTTAAAACAGTATATTCCAGAATTTATTTCTTTTACGGCTTTTTCCTCGTCAGTAGCGTCTTTATACTCAACATTTTTAATAAAGTTGCCACTCTTATCTCTTATTATGTGTCCATATCCTTCCGAGTTATCAACAACAGCTGATATTATAGAAACGCCGTTATTCTCATTTCTGTGGTAGTTTATAAGCTCAATAAGAGTATCGGCTTTAATAAGAGGGGTATCGCCGTATAATATAAGCACATCTTCATTATCTTTTATATATTCATCAGCCTGCATTACAGCATGACCAGTTCCCAACTGCTCACTTTGCAAAACAAATTTCACATTTTCGCCTTTTAAACTTTCCTGTACAGTCTCATATTTATGTCCTGTAACAACACATATATTATCTGTACCAACAGCCTTAGCTGTGTCTATAACACGTTTGAGCATTGTTTTACCTAAAACTTTATGCAAAACTTTCGGTGTTTTGGATTTCATTCTTGTGCCTTCTCCAGCAGCAAGTATAATAGCGCTTATATTATTCATTTTTTCCTCCCACAATAAAAATTATATATTCAGTTTAAAAGTATAACTCTTTAATCATTATAGGTCAAATATATTTTTTAATTACACATTAAAAACCGAAGAGTTCTCTCTTCGGTTAAAATAACCTTTATGGTATATATAGTTCAAAATTTACTCAATCTCATCACTTTTGCCTAAATTGCACGCTTGGCACAATGTTCTTAAATTAGAAGGAACTGTTT
This sequence comes from uncultured Eubacteriales bacterium, assembly GCA_949743655.1. Lineage (GTDB taxonomy): Bacteria > Bacillota > Clostridia > Lachnospirales > Anaerotignaceae > Neoanaerotignum_A. The sequence continues at coordinate 2,600 of CATJUP010000192.1, read as the reverse complement.
CTCCTCCTTTTGACACAGGTATTATATGGTCAACATGAAGTTTTATACCATCATCGACCGTACGCCCACAAATCTGACATTTAAATTTATCACGTTTAAGTATTGTATATCTTAGTTTATCTGTCATTTGTGAACGAGCGTGTTTTCTTCTCATTTCCTCAGAATTTTGCTGTTCTATACGTTTTTGTAAAAGCTCATATCGTTTAGGCGCTTCAACAATTGAATATGCAGCTTTTTTAGAATAATGATTACGTCCTTTAGGACTTGTATATGTCGCTGTACAAATTATATCACTATTCAAAATTGGTTGAGATAGTTTATATTTTAAAAATAAGTTTTTCTCAATTTTAATATATCCTTTGTATGAAATATGTAAATTTTTTGTTTCTTCTTTTAGTATTTCTGATTTTAAATTGCTTACTTTTTTTTGATATTCTTCATATAACTTTCTATTTTTTAAAACTTTTTCCGCTACTATTACTAAACCATAATTATATAATATACTTTTGTCAAAAAGAGTCTCTAACTCATATTTGTCAAATTTTGGCTTAGATTGAAAAGTTTCATAAAATTTATACTGTTTTTTAATATCATAATCAAAAGTATACTTTGAGTTTAGCTCTAATAAATTTTTAAGCTGTGTGCTTGTATCCTTAACTATTTTCTTTCCTCTAAAATATATAATATTCCATACTAAATATACTAATAATATAAAAGCAATCAATATAAATAAAACCTGTATTGCATTATCCATAATTTCTGTCTCTTTAAAATACAAACAAAAATTATTAATTACTTCTTTGCTCATAAATATTACACCATAAATATAAAATTATCCCAACAACATTCTATCATTAACAACACCCTGACTGCCGCTTGCCTTTTCAAACATTTTAAGCAAATCAGCCACTTGAAGATATTTTTTGTCATCCTCGCAAACATCTATAAGCACATTGCCGCCGTGCATCATAATAAGGCGGTTGCCAAGTTTAAGAGCATCTCTCATATTGTGTGTTACCATAAGAGCTGTAAGTTTGTCATCGGCTATAATTTTTTGAGTAAGGTCGAGAACTTTTTTCGCTGTTTTAGGGTCAAGCGCCGCTGTGTGCTCATCGAGTAAAAGTAACTGCGGTTTTGTCATAGTAGCCATTAAAAGAGTTATAGCCTGTCTTTGACCGCCAGAAAGCAAACCAGTTTTTATATTCATACGGTTTTCAAGCCCCAAATCAAGCATTTCGAGATACTCTCTAAATTTTGTTCTCTCTCCATGAGTTATTCCGCGGCTAAGTCCTCTGCTTTTTCCTCGCCTTAAAGCCATTGACAAATTTTCTTCTATAGTCATATTCGTTGCTGTACCCATTCGTGGGTCCTGAAAAACACGACCCATGTATTTAGCTCTTTTATACTCAGGTAGTTTAGTAACATCGTTTCCGTCAATTTCTATGTATCCGTTATCAATCATAAATATACCAGCTATAGCATTAAGTGTTGTAGATTTTCCCGCACCGTTTCCGCCTATAACAGTAATAAAGTCGCCCTCGTTCATAACAAAGTTTACACTGTCAAGAGCCACTTTTTCATTTACAGTACCCTTGCCAAAAACTTTTCTTACATTTTGGAGTTTAAGCATTTGTTTTAACCTCCTTTTTGTCTTTTTTGTGCAGCTCGTCAACAAAACCATATATTTTATCTTTTATAAGTGGAAGTGACAAGCAAACTGCCAAAAGCACTGACGAAAGAAGTTTAAGGTCGTTAGGCACAAGACCTTTTGAAAGTACAAAAGCTATAATTACACGATAAAGTATAGAACCCAAAACAACAGCAAAAAGGCTTCTTAATATAGATGAATGACCAAATATAACCTCTCCTATTATAACTGACGCCAAACCTATAACTATTGTTCCTGTTCCCATACCTACATCGGCATATCCATTATACTGCGCCATTATTCCTCCAGAAAGAGCTATAAGCCCATTGCCTATTATAAGACCAAGCATTATCATTGAATTTGTATTTACACCTAAAGCCCTTATCATGTTTGGGTTATCGCCTGTGGCTCTTATAGAAAAACCAATTTCTGTACCAAAAAACCACCAAAGTATTAATATTACAATAAGTACCGAAACAATACCCACAATAAAAACCGTAACTGCATTGCTAACACCCATATCAGATATTACAGATATAATTGTCGGCTGTTTTAAAAGCGGAATATTGGCTTTTCCCATTATTCTAAGATTTATTGAGTAAAGCCCTGTCATTGACAATATACCGCTCAAAAGCGCTGGTATTTTTAGTTTTGTGTTTAAAAAACCTGTTACAAATCCTGCGAGCATGCCAGCGAACATAGATATTATTGTAGCCAAAAATGGATTTACACCGCTTAAAATCATTTGTGCCGCTACTGCCGCACCTAAAGGATAACTTCCTTCTGTTGTCAAATCAGCATAATCAAGTATTTTATATGTTATAAATACTCCAATAGCCAATATTGACCATAATAACCCCTGTGATACTGCGCCCATAAATGTAGTTAATTTCATATTATTCCACCCGTTCAATATTATTTAACCTACTAAGTAAGTCCTCCACCTCTTAGG
>CATJUP010000191.1 GCA_949743655.1 uncultured Eubacteriales bacterium | reverse complement strand
CCTTCAGTTACTACATGCCACATTCCGGCATAACCAACTATTTTTCCGTTATATCTTGCAACAAAGTACAGCGCTAATTTATTTTCAGTCAATTCCCTTAAAAAATCGTCTCTCGTCCAAGCTATAGCAAAACATGCCTCTTCAACCTCAAGTACTTCATCTATGTCATCAACCGTCATACGTGATATTTCAATCATTTTTAAATTCTCCTAAACGCTCCTCACGTTCCCTTTCCGCCTGTGATTTTCTTAAATAAAATGGTGCAAAATCATTGCAGTTTACAGCTTTTTGTGTATACTTAAAAGCAATAGCAGCAACTGATGATGCTCTTTGTATACAACAGTTTTGAGAAGCTAATATAAATTTGTCATTACAAACAAGTTTTTCTTTGTAAACATTAACTCCATCACCTAAAAATATAACTTTACAATCAAAATCACAAGCCTTTTGTATAACTTCATCCATGCTACGCGCTTTTTGCTCATAAATTTCAATAAGCTCTCCATTATTAAACTTATAAAACGCGTTATATACCTGTGAGCGTTTCGCATCCATTATAGGACAAATTATATTATTATTTTCAAATACATTGTATGCTAAAGCCTCCAACGTTGGCACAGGTATAATTTTAATTCCAAGCCCGTGTGCTATCCCTTTAGCTGTTGCCGCACCTATTCTAAGCCCTGTAAAAGACCCCGGACCTGATGTAACTGCCACATAATCCAAAGTATTAATATCAAAATTTGTAACACTTATTATATTATCTATAGCTGGCATTAAAGTTTGCGAGTGAGTTATTTTAAAGTTTAAACAATATTCGGCTATTATTCCGTTCTCATCCGCTAATGCCGCCGAAACAGCTAACCCCGAAGAGTCTATAGCAATAATTTTCATATGTTACCTCCAACAGTTATTCTTCTGTAATCAAAACCCTTGTTTAAATCTTTTTCTATATTTACCCAAACGGCTCTTTCGGGTATTATTTCTTTTATAAGTCCTGCCCACTCTACAAGGCATACGCCCTGTCCAAAAAAATACTCCTCATATCCTATGTCGTCCATTTCTTCAATACTGTTTATGCGGTAAACATCAAAGTGGTAAAAATTAAGTCTTCCTTCATATTCGTTTATTATTGTAAATGTTGGGCTTGTTATGTAATTTTCTTTAATTTCAAGTCCTTTGGCAAAACCTTTTGTAAAAACAGTTTTTCCAACTCCCAAATCCCCTTGCAAACAAAATATATCGCCCTCTAAAGCCTTTTTGCCAAAATATAAACCTATTTTTTCAGTATCCTCAGCGCTAAAACTTTCAAATACAGCCATTAACACCACTTTCCTTTCAGTATCTAAGAAATCTCTCTATTTTTATATCACTTTCACTAACATTGCTGCTGCTTATAAAACATAAATTCCCTTCATTATTGTCATTATCAAAATATTTTATAACCGCGGTGTTATTTGAGCCAATATAATAAAAATCCTCAATATCTTCGTCCATTTTTTTCTCTTTTCCAACATAAATACTGTAAAACTCTCCATTATTTTTAAGATAATACATAGTCATTACATCAAATCCAGCCTCAAACTTTTTAACATTCTCATCCTCTTTAAAAGTATAACCTCCAGAAGAATAATAAAAATCATTTTTAGAGTCTAAAAACGCAAAATCACTTTTAAGCCCTGTAAAAGAGGCTTTTATAATACCTTGTCCAACTTCAAGAGCATTTGTTGCAGTTTCTTCAGTCATATCTATATTAAAAACATAAAGTTTTCTTTCTGCACCAGCTATAAACATAAATTTTCTTTTGTCCGCCGAAAGAGAGGCGCTTTCAATGTCAACACCGCTTATTTTTAACTCGAAAGGCTCTTTGTTAAAATTATAAAACATTGTTTTGCCATCATTTTGGGTATATATAAAATACTCACTTTTTTTCGCCCCTATTGCCATAGCGTCCAAACAGTTTTCAAAATAATTTTTTTCTTTTCCATTCAATATAAAATATAAATTATAATTACCGCTTTCATTTAACTCAAATAGTATAGCATCTTTACCATTTTGAGCAAATCTCATAGCGCTTATGCTGCTTTTTAAAAATACCCAATCTTTTTTATTAAAATAATATATATCAAAACCATTGTCGTTTTTTTCAGCCTTGTAATAAACTGGTGAGTCAAAATGTGCTTTAAATTCACCGCCGCCATATTTATCAAACTCAATAAAATTATTATTAAAACACATATATTTACTGTCTATTTCTTTTTCAGATTTTAAGTCATATATTACATTTCTTCCCTCAATACTATAAATTATCGGTCTTATTCGTCTTCCAACCCCCATAAATAAATTTAAACATACTATAATTATAATAACAAATATGCCAGCAACAACTATAATATTTCTTATTAATTTATCTCTGTCACTAAAAACAATAGTTTTATTTTTATCCATACCGCACCCCCAATCTTCTATCTGAGTATATCATATACATATAATAATTCCAACGCTCAGCAGCTAAATTTGACAAAATTTTAAAAGACTACCGCTCTAAAATTAAATGGGGTAGTCTTTTAAAAAATTTTATCAATATGCCATAGCTTAAAAACAATTTTATAATTATGGCGATACAAGCATTCTCTTATCTGATTTACTGCTTTTTTCCATTATTATGCCATGATCTTTATAGTTTTTAAGCACAAAATGCGTTGCTGTGCCTATAACAGCATCTATAGGCGAAAGTTTATCAGACACAAAAAACGCGATTTCTTTAAGGCTTTTTTCTTCCAATATAACTGTAAAGTCAAAACCACCAGACATAAGATAACATGCTTTTACTTCCTCAAACTGGCATATCCTCTCGGCTATTTTATCAAAACCATTACCCCTTTGAGGTGTAACTTTTACCTCTATAAGTGCTGTAACAACCTCTCGCTGTGTTTTTTCCCAATTAATAAGTGTGTTATAACCACATATTATATGCTCTTCTTCCATTTTTTTTATTTCATCGGCTACAGTTTTCTCATCGGCGTTAATAATATCTGCTACCTCTTTAGCCAAAAGTTTACTATTTTTATTTATAACTTTAAGTATTTCCTCTCTCATTGTTAAACCCCCGTCTAATTTCCAAATATAGAATTTTCGTTAGTAATTTCTTCATTATTAATATCTTGTTCAGTTTGCTCCTGTTGCAATGTTTGTACAGCCTCCTCGTTAGAGCCAACTGTAACCTCATCAGGTGTAGCTCTGTAAGTAGATGTGTTAAAAAGCTCTCTGCTTATCTCTTTTCCATTTTCATAAACTGTTTTATATGTTGATACCTTTCTTCCCTCTTTGCCGTAATAAGTAACCTCTCTATAACTTGTAGGCTTTTCAGGGTCTGTTGTTACTTTCTCTGCCGGCTTTGGTATAACCGAGTTTACAACACTGTCAAACCTTACCTCTCTTGAAGGTGAGTGTATTTCATGACCATAAACATTAGCTATAAGTTTGTTTCCAGAAAGATAAGCCTCTATATAAACAGGATATTCTGTTGAATTTTTAAATTTAAGGTCTTTATAATCTCCAGCTATAGCGGCGTCTCTTCCCAAAGGTACATACGCTACAGCTAATGAGTGATTTGCTCTTTCAACAATATCAAGTTCAGCTAATATAACAGCATTATACAATGTGGTTGTAATTTGGCATCCCCCGCCCGCCAAACCGTCTTCAATTTTTCCATTTACAATTACAGCGGCATCTCTATATCCATTTTCATATGTTTGAGGTCCTAACTCCTCATTCATAGAAAAGATTTCGCCTGGTGCTAACTCAGTACCATTTATATTCTCACAGCCAACTCTCAAATTTTCATTTCTTCCAGAGTTTCCTCCAGAAAATGTTGTATAATATGTACCTATAAGAGAAGTCGCTTTTTCATTGTCCTCTTTTGTTATTTTAGGCTGTATAACATCAACTTTTAATTCAGTGTCACCCTCTTGTATATTCTCAACCATTTTTAAAACATCTTTATATACTAAATCGGTGTCCATACTATAACCGACTTTTTCGTCTGTTATTATAAATTTACCATCTTTACGCGACATAGTTGAGTTTTCTGGTTCAACTTTAATCTCAACAGCAATATCGTCTATTTTATTTTTTAAAAGTTCTTTGTTATATGTAAACTGAGCCTCAAAATCCTTTGGATTTTCTTCAAGAGCGCTAACAATTTTATACCTTTCTTTAACATCTCCATTACGCCCATAATTATAAGCGGCAAGCAATGTGTCGTCTATATTATATTTAGCGTCTATATCGCCATATTTAATATCAAAACTTTTGTTCTCACCAATTAAATGTATTGTTTTCTCTTTAAGTGTGTCATTTATGTCAGAATAAAGTTTTTGTTCAGCTTCTTCCATATTAAGCCCACCCAAAGATATACCGTTTACAGAAATACCGTTATAAAAAGTATCTATGTCTACAGCGGAAGTCATTTTTTTTAAATTGGCGGCATTTACCGCATACGCCGCGCCTACGCCTAAAGCGGCACATACAGTAACAGCAATAATTCCCTTAAAAACACTGCTTTTTTTCATAATTTATAAATCACCATCCGACTTTATTATATAATCTATTTAACCAATTTACAAGAAAATTGTTCTTTTTAGACCATAAAAATAGGCGCTATAACACTTAAAACCATTAAAAACGCTATAAATATAGCCAATACTGAAACAAAAAATCTTTTTCTGTTTTTATTCATTTTTCTCATATTAAATATCTCCTTAGTAATAATTTAAATATTATCAGTTACATAACTATTTGTATATAGTTTTTAATATATTTTTAAATACAAATTAAACTAACATTAATAATAGTATAACACACTTTGTATTGCTAAAATAAAAAAATTGTATTAAAATTGTTTTTAATAAAATAAATTTATATTATTGGAAAAAATATGTATTTTAGTTTATTTTAAAACCCCACTAAAATAAATATCGACAACATTAATATAATAATTACCCCACTGAAGGGAGCAAAGTAATGAATATAGGATTATTTACAGACACATATTTCCCGCAAATAAACGGTGTTGGTACATCTGTGCATACATTAGCAAAAGAACTTACAGCTCTTGGGCACAGCGTATACATATTTACCCCGTCAGACCCAAACCGAGAAAGTTCCGATGAAAACATAATACCAATGAAAAGCATGCCTTGTTTTATAATAAAATCTTTTAGAATAGGTCTAATTTACTCCCCTCAAGAGATTTTAAAAATTAAACATCTAAACTTAGATATAGTACACACTCAAACCGAGTTCTCACTTGGAACATTTGGCAAAATAATAAGCAAAGCATTTGGCATACCTATGGTTCATACTTACCATACAATGTATGAGGATTATGTGCATTATATAGCACATGGCGCTATAATATCACCGTCAGCTAGTCATAAATTAAGCCGTTTTTTTTGTAACTGTGCTGACGCTGTAATAGCCCCTACTCAAAAAGTATATGATTCCCTACGTTCTTATGGTGTATTTAAAAATATGTTTGTAATACCAACAGGAATAAACACAAACATATTTTTAAAATCCAATTTTAAACACGATGATATTTTAAAACTTAAATTAAGCTATGGGTTTAATGCCAACACACCAGTTATACTTATATTGGGAAGAATAGCTGTTGAAAAAAATATAGACTTTATATTTAATTCGGCTCCAGATATATTTAAAGCCGAACCTGAGGCAAGAATACTTGTTGTAGGCGATGGACCTCACAAAAACGAGCTTGAAAAACTTGCCCAAAAATTAAACATATCAGACAAAGTTGTTTTTGCCGGCGCTAAACCATGGGCTAAAATAGGACTGTACTACCAATTAGGCGATGTGTTTGTTAGCGCATCAACATCCGAAACTCAAGGTCTTACATTTGCCGAGGCAATGTCAGCCTCTATTCCAGTTGTGGCTAAAAACGATAAATGTATAACAGGTCTTATATCTGATGGAAAAACAGGCTTTTTGTTTGATAACAAAGAGGAATTTATAGAAAAAACCACATTTGTTATAAAAAACAAAAATAATATTGATGAGCTTATAAAAAACGCCTTTAATTCCGCACAGCAGTTCTCGTCACAGGCTTTTGCAAAAAACGTTGAAATGGTTTATAAAAAATTGCTTGATTATCCAGAATGTTTTAAGCCCGAAAGAGCAAATGCTTATAAATTAAAAAAAATACCTAAAAAAATTCATATCATTAAAGACACAAAAAAAGGAATTACCAACTTAGCCAAAAAACCAGCTAATATAATTAAAAACTACATAAAACATACCGCTGATAAAAAACATACGAGGTGATTTAAATTGGTTTCAGAAAAAATGAAAACATTTATGACAGGCAATTCTGCCATAAGAGCCATGTTTGAGGAAGGTAAAAAAATGGCTAAACTTTATGGCAAAGATAAAGTATATGATTTTAGTCTTGGCAATCCCAGTGTGGAGCCGCCAAAAGAAGTAACTGATGCCGCTGTTAAAATACTTTTAGAGTCAGTACCAAACGAGCTTCATGGCTATCCCAACAACTCAGGATACGAGGATGTAAGAGCGCACATAGCACAGCTTTCAAATAAAAAACATGGCACAGACTACACTGAAAAAAACTATGTAATAACCACTGGCGCGGCCGCGGCAATTAATATATCACTTAAAGTTTTAATTGACCCCGGTGATGAGGTTATAGTTTTTGCGCCTTATTTTAGCGAATACAATAACTATATACGTAATTATGACGGAGTTGTTGTTCCAGTAATGGCTAATTTAGAAACATTTCAGCCAAATTTAGAGCTTTTTGAGAAAAGTTTAACATCCAAAACAAAAGCCGTTATAATAAACACACCTAATAATCCTACTGGTGTTGTTTATTCTGAGGACACACTAAAAACAATATCCGAAATACTAATAAAACACACTCAAAAAACAGGAAAAACTATATATATAATAAGTGACGAGCCATATAGAGAACTTGTTTATGGCGGTATAAAAGTACCATTTGTTCCAGATTACTATAAAAACACTTTTGTGGCGTACTCTTACAGTAAATCTCTTTCACTTCCAGGTGAGAGAATAGGATATGTTTGTGTAAACACTGCGGCTGACGGTTTTGATGATATTGTATCTTGCCTTAATGTCGCAAACCGCATATCTGGCTTTGTAAACGCCCCTACATTATGGCAAAAAGTTATACCCTACTGCTCTGACTTAAAAGTAGACTTATCAATATATGAGCGTAACAGAAACGATTTGTATAATATGCTTAAAGAACTTGGTTATACTTGTGTTGAGCCTCAAGGCGCTTTTTATATTTTCCCTAAAACGCTTATACCTGACGACAAAGAGTTTTGTAATGCCGCTAAAGAGTTTAGACTGCTTATTGTTCCTGGTTCTTCATTTGGCTGTCCTGGCTTTTGCAGAATATCCTATTGTATACCACACGATACTATAATAAACTCTTATGAAAGTTTTAAACTACTTAAAGAAAAATTTTCAATATAAAAAAGAGGTACTTATAATGAAAGCATGGTCAGATAAAATTAGAAAAATAGAACCATATGTTCCAGGCGAACAGTCAAAAAATAAAAATATAATAAAACTAAACGCTAATGAAAACCCATATCCACCATCACCTAAAGTTATTAAAGCTCTAAAAGAAATAACAGACAAACAGTTATCGCTTTATCCAAATTCAAACGCCGAGTCTCTTGTTGAGGCTTTAGCCAATTATCATAGTGTACAGCCAGAGCAAGTTTTTGTAGGCAACGGAAGCGATGATGTTTTAGCGCTTTGTTTTATGGCGTTTTTTAACTCCAAAAAACCTATACTTTTCCCTGATATAACGTACTCGTTTTATCCAGTATGGTGCAAACTTTTTAATATACAATACAAAGAAATACCTGTCGATGAAAACTTTAAAATAAACCCTTCTGACTATTATACAGAAAACGGCGGTATTATAATACCAAATCCCAATGCCCCTACGGGAATAAGCGAGGGAAAAGATTTTATAAAAAACATACTTAATAACAATAAAGACTGCATAGTAATAATAGACGAGGCGTATGTCGATTTTGGCGGTTATAGTTGTATTGAACTTTTAAAAGAATATGATAACCTTGTTGTTGTTCAAACATTCTCAAAATCCCGCTCTCTTGCTGGTATGAGAATAGGAACAGCTATATCCTCAAAAGAATTAATAAGCATTTTAAATGCCGTTAAAAACTGTTATAATTCATACACAGTAGACGCTGTGGCTATGCAGTGTGGTATAGCATCTGTAAATGATAACGAATATTTTAAAAGCGTAATATCAAAAATAAAAGCCACAAGAGAGAGAGTATCAAAAGAGTTTGCCAAAATTGGATTTAATGTATACCCTTCCCACTCTAATTTTATATTTGTTACCAAACCAGATATAAACGCCAAAAATTTATTTGAGGCATTAAAAAACGAGGGCATATTTATAAGATATTTCAATATTCCTCGTATTGATAACCACATTAGAATAACAATAGGCACAGACGAGCAAATGGACATTCTAATTAAAGCCGTTAAAAAATATATAAATTAAAAATACATATAAAATATGGGGCTTTTATATTTAAAAACGAGAGGAGACAAAATGGAAAAAGAAATTGATATTAAAAATTTTATGGACACATTTACAAAAACAATATTAACGGCATTTGACCAAAAAGTTAAATTTATAGGTCTTCAAGGCAGCCGTTCTAGAAACGAACACACACCAGAAAGCGACATAGACACAGTTGTTATATTTGATAATATTAGTATAGAAATACTAAAAGAATATAACAGAGTTATAGATATTTTACCCCATAGGGACAAGCTGTGTGGGTTTATATCAGGTAAAAAAGAAATTGAGAATTGGGATAGAGCAGAGTTATTTCAATTTTATAACGACACAATACCATACTATGGAAATATTGATTTTATAGCCACATTTATAACTGTTGAAGACATAAAGCGTTCCATTTTATCAGAAGCCTGTAAAATATACCACGCATGCTGTCATAATTTTATTTATGAAAAAAGTTATGACATATTGCCCGCTATTTTAAAATCGGCGGCTATAATAGTACAGTCAAAATGTTATATTGATACTGGAAAATACATAAAAAATAAAACTGAGCTTAAAAATTATATTAGTGACGAATACAAAAAAATTATAGATATTTATATAAAAAGCCGAAACGACAAAATTGATTTTTATGACACTACAAAAGAATTAATTAGTTTTTCAACAAATATTATAAACTCAAAAAACTAAATTTAAAGCCTGTTAGTATCGTTATCTAACAGGCTTTAAATTTTATTCCTCTACTTTAAACATATCCTTGCCAACACCGCATATAGGGCATACCCATGTATCTGGAATTTGCTCAAAAGGTGTTCCAGGCGCTATTCCGCCGTCTGGGTCTCCTACAGCAGGGTCATAAACATATCCGCAAGGCTCACAT
>CATJUP010000190.1 GCA_949743655.1 uncultured Eubacteriales bacterium | reverse complement strand
GGAAACGGTATAGGCTCGTTTATTAGATTTGCGGCTGTGAGTGTTTTAAGGATTTTTGGTATTGATGTTGAGGGAGCTTTTGATGATGGCGTGTCTATCGCTAAGAGTTTTGCGAATGGATTTTTAGAAGGTCTTGATTTGGCTAAAATAGGAGCGGAATTAAAACAAAAATTAAAGAGTGCGTTTTTGGAAGGAATTAAAGAGTTTTCTCCTCTAAAATTTTTGAAAACTGAAATAAAGCTCTTAGTTCCACAGGTAAAATTAGTTCCATTAATTTCAGAACTTTTTTCAAATGATGAACCAAATATTGATGAAAAAACTGTTGAGGCAACAGAAAATAAAATAACCAAAGAGAAGGAAAAACAGTTTAATATTGAAAAGAACATAAGCGGTTTAAAAGATACAATGGAGAAATATAAAGACTTAAATGACAGATTGTATGAAACAAATCACTTAAAAAACAGGTGGATTGAGATAAACAATGAACTTAAAAAAGGAAATATTACTCAGGAAGAAAGAAACGAAAAACAAAAAGAGCTTAACAGCATATTTGAGGAATTAAGAGATTTGTATCCCGATATAATAAACGCAAGTGATATTGAAAACGGAAAACTTGAAAAGAAATTAGACCTTTGCAAAAAAACGACAAACGAACAGTTAAAACAACAAAGACTTCTTCTTGAAAATCAGCTTATAGAAGCGGAAAAGAACGATAAGGATATAAAAGAAAATTTGAGAAATTCTGAAAGAAAACAGGCGGATTTGGAAAATAAAAAGTCACATACAGAAGACGTAAAGGTTGAATTAATTGAACTCTCTATGAATGCACAAACGATTGAAAACAACCGACAAAAGGCTTTGAAGCAAAATAATAAAGCCTGGGCTCACTCACTTTGGGAAAAGGAAAACGAGATTTATAGACAAATGGACAACATAGTAGCTGATGTGGGATTAGAGAATTTTTATTTTGATGAAAATGGTAACCATAAAGAAAATTCTTATGGTACCAAGAATATATCAGAGGTTATAAACGACGAAATATATGGTATAAATAACGAACTTTTGGGCGAGTACGATAATTACAACAAATTTATGGAACAGTCTGAGGAAATTTATCAAGCCAAAATTAAAAACATAGAGATTGAGGCGCGTGAAAGTATGGGACAAACCATAGAGGAGGCATGGGAAAATTGGGATAATCTTACTGACGATACCAAAAGAGAGCTTGTAGATATACTGAGAAATATAGAAGCGTTAAATATAGAATATGGAAAAATCCCAGATAAAAAATACACTGATATAATTTTACGCTGGCAAGAGGAAAATAATATTAAACCTTTGTCGGATTACAAGAGTCCAGTAAATATGTTAATTAAAAGCGGAATGAATAATTTGTCTGAACAAATAAATGGCAATGTTACGCTAAATGCTAAAGGCGGAGTATTTGACGAGCCGCATTTAGGCATTTTTGGAGAGGCTGGAAGAGAGTACATAATACCAACTACAGGCGTGAACAAAAAGAACGGTATTGATTTGTGGTACAGAGCCGGTAAAGACCTTGGGCTTTTAAGAGAGCATGCCAAAGGCAAAGGCGGTGTGTTTGGCAAAAGCTATATAACTGACTCTAAAAATACTGAAAGCCAAAATATTAATAACAACACTCCCGTAACTGTTAATTTGGGTGGTATGACATTTAATTTTAGCGGAGACACAAACAAAAACAACATAATACAACTTATAAAAGAGCAAATGCCTCAAATAGCGGACGATGTGGCTAACACTATAGCCGAGGCACTGGAGAAAATTTTTCCTAATATGAAAGCTGATATTCTTTAGAATGATTGAAATGGGTTATGCAATTTGTAGTGTTTTTAATCAAGTAAAATTTATAAAATGATACGGATTTTTGTAAAAACACTAAATAGTGCATTGCATATTTATTAAGATAAAAATAACTCTTTAGACAAGAAAACGAGAAAATGACAACATCATAATTTAATCATTTGTAAAATATTTTTTATTTATTGTTTTTTATTTAATATCTGTTATAATTATGATAAAATAAGTTTATTTATTAGTGAGGAAGGGATTTTTATGAAGAAGATAAGACTTATGTTAGTATTTATATCTATTTTGGTATTATCAAATATATCATATGCAAATGACACTACAAAGATTTTGGTGATTGGTAAATCTCTAAATGGAGAAGTATATCAATCTAATTTAGGTGATGGCTCTTTTTGGTTGCCTTTGGAAGAAACAGCGAGAATATTAGGTGCAGATGTTTACAAAGATGAAAACAAAATGTCTATTATTTTGATGAATTTTCCAGGAGTAGCACAAACTTATAAAACTCCTTATAGTCTTGGTAGTACGCAATATAATTTTGTAGCGGGTTCTTCTGAAATTGGATATATTACCGACAGCTACAATGCAGTGAGCAATTATTATATGCCCGAACATTCGGTTTCTATGATAGATGGTACAATGTATTTGCTTTCTACTGATATAGCTAAAATGTTTAATTTAAGTATATATTATAATCCAGATATAAATGTTTATTATGTTGGAAGTTATGCAGTTCCAGCAAGTGGAAAATATTCTGGGTTTCAGATTTTAAAAGGTTATCCTTTAGAAAATTTATATAATTTATATTTTAAAATTGATGGTAATAGTTCTTATTGTGAAATTGAAAATTTAGCTCCCAAAAATATGAATGAAATTATAACGTTTAACTATCAAGGTAAAACTTACACTACAACAAGACTTAATGCCTATAAATATTTTGATGATATTAATTCAATTAATTCAAGCTTGTCTAAATTAGGGCTGGATGATATAACTAAAGATATAAATACAAATTCTGAAAAGATGTTTGGTTCAGTATCTGATGATTGGCTTGAAGAATGGGGCAATTCAGTAAATTTAGAGAAATATTTTAGAAAATATTCAACTTGGTTAGAAAGACAGGAAAGACAAAAGACGGAAAAGTTAAGAAGTTATACTTCAGAAGAAGATTTGTATAAACAAAAACAAGAGCGTGAAAGAGCTAAAAAGCAGGAAGAAATGAAAAAAGATTTGGAGAAGTATGTCTTCAAAATGGAAGCTGAATGGTATAGTGTGCCTGGATATGAGATGGAGGAATGGCAAAGCAAATCTGATATATCAAAGAGATATGGCTTATCAATATATCCTTCTACTGAAAAGAGATATTATTGGGATTTATTTAAAGATTATAGAATGGTAGGTGAAATTCCTTTTCCTTCAAAAGACTATTATTTAAATGACGATAAGACAATTAAAACTGTAAATGGTATAAGGATTAAGTATCATAAATTCAATGTTTATGATTTAGAAGAAAAAGGCTATATAGAGATAGACAAAAGTGAAATAAAACCATCACAAGTTGATTATGTTAATGGCAAGATAAAGGAATATATGAGTATAAAATATCCTAACGAAGATCCAACACAATTTTATATTAAAGAAAGTTATTAATAAATTCAACAATTAAGCGCCTTTAAGGCGCTTTTTTAGTGCGGAGGGAGTGATATAAATGGAGATAACAATAACGGAGTTTGGCACGGGGAAAAAGACAACATTTCCGTCTTTGCCAGAGGAGATAAACGTTGAGTGCGGCACGCGTTTTGCCAGTTACGACATAATGAATATAGGCGAGATAAAAGTGCCTTTGGGAGAGGAACTGACGAGGTTCTCGTGGAGTTTTACGCTTTTTGGAAGCAAAAGACAGTTAAAAATAGATAATGCTTTTGTAAATCCTTATATCATTTCAAAACAAGACCCAAAAGCGTTTCAGG
>CATJUP010000189.1 GCA_949743655.1 uncultured Eubacteriales bacterium | reverse complement strand
TCGGTTATGAGTATTTTTATGAAATAAAAATACGAATAGTTTTAACGGAGGAAGTCACTCGCCTGTGAAGGAGACATTATCTATTTATTCAAACGGAGCGTAAGCTCCGTTTGAATAAAGCGTTTTGAAACAAAACGCTTGTTGGTTATGAGTATTTTTATGAAATAAAAATACGAATAGTTTTTGACTGGAGGATACATTTTGAACAGATATTCTACAAAAGCGGTTAAAGTAAAAAACATTGTTATAGGTAATGGAAATCCTATAGTTATACAATCTATGTGCAATACTGACACAAAAGATACTAAAAGTACAATTAAACAAATAAAAGAACTGGAAAGTGCCGGCTGTGAAATGGTACGTGTTGCCGTACCAGATATTAAAGCGGCGACAAGCATATGTGAAATAAAACAAAATATATCAATACCAATAGTAGCTGATATTCATTTTGATTATAGGCTTGCCGTTGAGGCTATTAAACAGGGCGTTGATAAAATAAGAATAAATCCAGGAAATATAGGTGACAAAAACAAAACGCGTATTGTGGCTGAAATGGCAAACAAAAAAGAAATTCCAATAAGAATAGGTGTAAACTCGGGTTCTTTAAAAAAAGAGCTAATTGATAAATTTGGCGGTGTTACACCAGAGGCTATGGTTGAGAGCGCTTTAGAACATATAAAAATATTAGAGGATTATGATTTTAAAAATATTATAGTATCTCTCAAATCTTCAAGTGTGCCTTTTACAATAAAAGCTTACACACTTTTGTCTCAAGCCGTTAATTATCCACTGCATGTAGGCATAACTGAGGCAGGTACAACGTACTCAGGCACAATAAAGTCAGCCGTTGGTATAGGTTCTGTATTGTCGCTGGGAATAGGAGACACAATAAGAGTGTCTTTAACAGGAGAGCCAGTTGAGGAAATACACGCCGCAAAAGAGATATTAAAAAGTCTGGAAATTAGAAAATTTGGCGTTGAGATTATAAGTTGTCCTACATGCGGAAGGACTAAAATAGAACTAATATCGATTGCTAATGAGGTTGAGAAACGTTGTAAAGTAATAGACAAAAATATAAAAGTAGCTGTTATGGGCTGTGCTGTAAATGGTCCGGGAGAAGCAAAAGAAGCTGACATAGGCATTGCTGGAGGAGATGGCGAGGGACTTATATTTAAAAAGGGAAAAATATTTAAAAAAGTTCCTGAAAAAGATATAATTAACGCACTTATGAAAGAAATAGAAACACTTTGAGGGATATATATGTTGATTAAAAAAGATTTTAACAGTGTTTTTAAAAATGTTTCATTATCAGAGAATGTTATCAATATGTTTTCTCAAGCACAAGTAACAGCATTTAAAATATATAAAAATGAAAGAGTGCTTGACATAAAACTTAAATTGCCGGATATTGTTGACGAGTGTGTTGTTGATGAGTTTAAAAACCAGCTTTTTAACCAAGTTCCTTGTACACGTGATATTATAGTAGCGCTTACATATAATAACGAGTGTACTGATATAGGTGTAGTTATAAAAAAAGTGTGGGAAAATATTCTGCACTCAATATCAGCGATAGGTCCTGTGTGCCGAAATGTTATGGCTAACTCAAAATGGAGTGTTGAAAACAATAATTTAATAATAAAAGTAAAAAATAATATGTCTTTTTATATGAACGCTAAAAAAGCGGACAGGCTTATAGAAAACAAACTTAAATTTGAAAACGGCATAGATATTAAAGTTATGTTTAAAGACGAAAAAGTGTCGAATGAAGAAATAGCTGAACAAATGAGACAAAAAGAAATTTTGGAAAAGGACATATTCAAAAACATATCCAAAAATACAAATGATACTAATACGAATGCAGAAAACAGCGTAAAACCGACTAACAGTGATATAATAATTGGTAAAGAGATTAAAGGAGATATAACAAAAATATTAAATGCTAAATCTGAAAGTGAGAAAGTAATTATAGAAGGTTCGGTATTTAATATGATAAGCCGAGAAATAAAAGGCGGAAGGCTTATAGTATCGTTTGATATAACCGATTTTACTGACTCAACCACAGTTAAATTTTTTATGAGTCAAAAAGAGTTTGAGGGGATAAGCCAAAATTTTAAAGATGGCAAATACATTAAAGTGCGTGGGGATGTACAGTACGATAAATACTCAAAAGAAATAAACATAATGGCTAAAGATATTTCTGTTGGAAAAGAACCTCCAAAAAGACAGGATAACGCCGATAAAAAGCGTGTAGAGCTCCATTTACATACACAGATGAGCCGTATGGACGGAATTACGCCAGTTAAAGAATATATAAAAAGAGCAGTAGACTGGGGACACAAAGCAATAGCTATTACAGACCATGGTGTTGTTCAGGCTTTTCCAGAGGCTATGGAAAACGCCAAAGGAAAAGACATAAAAATAATATATGGTGTAGAAGCTTATATTATTGACGATTTGGGTGCTGCAGTAATATGTCCAAGAGGTCAATCGCTTGATGATGAGTTTACTGTTTTTGACATAGAGACAACAGGACTGTCAAAAGGACAGAACCAAATAACTGAAATAGGTGCCGTTAAAATACGAGGCGGTAAAATAGTTGATAAATTTAGCTCATTTGTAAACCCTCAAGTTCATATATCAGAGGAAATAACAAAACTTACGGGCATTACTGATGAAATGGTAAAAAACGCGCCTGTTATAAAAGATGTGCTTGCTGATTTTATTGAGTTTTTTGGCGACAGTGTTCTTGTTGCGCATAATGCCTCTTTTGACACAAGTTTTATAAGAAAAGCGGCTGAAGTAAGTGGTTTTGGTGAAATAAACAATACAATAATTGATACTTTAGAGCTTTCAAGAACATTGCTTACTGATTTAAAAAAGCATAAATTGGATATTGTGTGTGAAAGACTTGATGTAATACTTGATGGACACCACAGAGCGGTAAATGATGCCAAAGCCACGGCTGAGGTGTTTATTAAATTTATTGATATGCTTGTTGACAGAAATGTTTTAAATGTTGACGATATAAATGTTCTTTGCTCTAATGTGGTGAATTATAATAAATTAAAGTCTTATCACGCTATAATACTTGTAAAAAATTATACGGGTTTAAGAAATCTTTATGAGCTTATATCAATGTCGCATATTGAATTTTTTCACAAAAGACCAAGGATACCTAAAAGCCGGCTTATGAAACACAGAGAGGGGCTTATATTAGGCAGCGCCTGTGAAGCGGGAGAACTTTATAGAGCTATATTGGATGAAAAGCCGGCTGGAGTTATAGAAAAAATAGTTAATTTTTATGATTATTTGGAAATACAGCCTTTGGGAAATAATGAGTTTTTAATAAACTCATCAAAAAATGATAATATAAACTCATTTGATGATATTATAGAATGTAACAAAAAAATAGTTAATTTAGCCGAAAGTCATAACAAACTTTGTGTAGCTACTTGTGATGTGCATTTTATTGACCCAAAAGACGCTGATTATAGAAAAATTATAATGACAGCAGAAGGATTTTCTGAGGCTGATAACCAACCGCCTTTATATTTTAGAACAACAGATGAAATGCTTAACGAGTTTAAGTATTTAGGTGATGATAAGGCTTATGAGGTAGTTGTTGAAAATACAAATGTAATAGCCGATATGATTGACAATATAAAGCCTATACCAGACGGGACTTTTCCACCTCGTTTTGATGGCGCTGACGATGATTTAAGGCTTATAACAACTCAAAAAGCTATAGAACTTTATGGTTCTCCTTTGCCTAAAATAGTTGAGGACAGACTTAATAGAGAGTTAAACTCAATTATATCAAACGGTTATGCTGTACTTTACATAATAGCCCAAAAACTTGTTTGGAACAGTGTTGACAATGGTTATCTCGTTGGCTCAAGGGGTTCTGTAGGCTCGTCTTTTGCTGCTAACATGGCAGGTATAACTGAGGTAAACTCTTTACAGCCACATTATTTGTGCCCAGAATGTAAATATTCGGATTTTGACAGCGAAACAGTACAAAAATTTGTTAAAGAAGGTGGAAGCGGATTTGATATGCCGGATGCTGTGTGCCCTGTATGTGGTCATAAATTAAAAAAAGAGGGGCACAACATACCTTTTGAGACGTTTTTGGGTTTTGAGGGTGATAAAGAACCAGATATTGACCTCAATTTCTCGGGTGAGTACCAACAGCAAGCGCATAGTTACACTGAAGAGCTTTTTGGTAAAGGCAAAGTATTTAAAGCCGGTACAATAGGCACTTTGGCGGATAAAACAGCTTATGGCTTTGTACTTAAATATCTTGAAAAGCATAACAAAACAGTACATAATGCTGAGATAACAAGATTAGTAAGGGGCTGTACAGGAATTAAGCGCACAACAGGTCAGCACCCCGGCGGACTTATGGTTGTGCCTACAGACCATGACATTTGTGAGTTTTGCCCTGTACAAAGACCAGCGGACGATGTTAAGAGCAATATAACAACAACACATTTTGATTATCATTCAATAAGCGGTAGACTTTTAAAACTTGATTTACTGGGACATGACGACCCTACAGTTATAAGAATGCTTTATGACCTTACGGGCGTAAACCCACAGTTTGTTGAATTGGGCGATGAGGCTACAATGTCACTTTTTGAGTCTCCAAAGGCGCTTGGTGTTACGCCGGAGGAAATAGGCTGTGAGACAGGTACTTTAGGCATACCAGAGTTTGGAACTAAATTTGTTAGAGGAATGTTATTAGAGACAAAACCTAAAAATTTTTCTGACCTTTTAAGAATTTCGGGGCTTTCACATGGAACCGATGTGTGGGTTGGCAATGCTCAAGAGCTTATAGAAAACGGAACAATAACGCTTAAAGAAACAATATCAACAAGAGACAGTATAATGATTTATCTTATAAATAAGGGGCTACCAAACAAAGACTCTTTTAAAATAATGGAAAAAGTAAGAAAGGGGAAAGGTCTATCATCAGAAGACATAGAGCTTATGAAAGAACACAATGTTCCTCAATGGTATATAGACTCTTGCCTTAAAATAAAATATATGTTCCCAAAAGCACATGCTGCCGCTTATGTTATGATGGCGTTTAGAATAGCTTATTTTAAAATAAATTATCCTTTGGCTTATTATGCTTCGTATTTTACAATAAGGGCTTGCGATGATTTTGACTATATGTGTATGTGTTTAGGTGAAGATACCGCAAAAAGAGCCGCCGATGAGATATATGCCAAAGGGAACGATATTACAACAAAAGACAAAAATAAACTTACTGTACTTGAGAGTGTAATTGAGTTTTATAAAAGAGGATTTAAGTTTTACAATATAGATTTATACAATTCAGACGCTAAAAACTTTATAATACTTGATAATGGTCTTATGCCTCCTTTTAACTCACTTCAGGGGCTTGGGCTTAATGCGGCGCAAAGTATTGTTGATGGAAGAGAAGGAGGAGAATTTACAACTATTGAGGACTTTAGAAACAGAACAAGCATAGGAAAAACGCTTGTAGAACTTTTAAAAGAAACAAGCGTATTAAATGGTCTTCCAGAAACAAACCAAATTTCACTTTTTGGCGGATTTTAACAATATATTAAATTTAATTTAGCTTTATTAGATATGTTTTGTAAAATTTTAATTAGATTTTGTTGTAAATTTGTTACAAATATTGTAGAAAAGAGTAGTAAATATCGAACAAAATATCTATACTAAAATTGACATGTATGTATTTATATGGTAAAATAAGCTCGTTTTAAATATTTTTTATTTTTTAGGAGGTTTTCAAAATGAAAAGGAAACTTTTAAAAATCACATCATTAGCTATGACAGCAACAATGGTCATTGGTGTGTCGTCATCTGTTTTTGCCGCTCAATATACAGTAAAAAAAGGCGACTGTCTTTGGAATATAGCGCCTAAGTTTAACACAACATGGCAAAAATTAGCTGAAACAAATAAGCTTGCTAATCCAAATCTTATTTTCCCTGGTGATGTAATTACAGTGCCTGGCACAGACGCACCAGCGCCTGTGGCAAAAGTAGAGCCAAAAGCTGAAACACCGGCTCCTGTAACTCCAGTACCTGAAACAGAAGCTCCTGCTTATAAAGAGGAAACTGTTGTTGAGGAGAAAAAAGAAACTGCTAAAGCCGAGCTTGTTTCTCTTGATGTAGCTGATATAGCTATGACAGGCACAAAACTTGAACCAGCTTTCTCGTCTGATGTTACAGAATATACAATTAATGTACAAGACGATATTTATGGTGTAAAAGTTGTTCCAGCAGCTAATGACGGAAGTGAGATTACAGTTGACGGAAACACTCTTGATGAAAATGGAGAGTACATAATACCACTTGACCAAACATATGAGAGCTATGGTGTAGATTATTCTGTAAACTCGGTAATAAAAGTTACAAATGGTGATGTTGAAAAAGATTACAAAGTACGTATAGTAAGAGAAAATGCTGCTGATACTTACGCTCTTTTCACAGAAAACTCTTATGTTGATAAAGAAACAGGGCTCACAGTTCCTTATGAGCTTTATGTTCCTTCAAACTATGATGAAAACAAAAAATACCCTGTAGTATTTGTTCTTCATGGTGCCGGACAAAGAGCACAAACACTTGATATGCTTTTAAAGAGGTATCAGTCAGCTACTATTTGGGCTAAAGACTCAGAGGCTGGTATAAACCAATGTATAGTTGTTTCACCTCAAGTAGTGGGAGAAGAGGGAAATGGCTGGACACAATTTATGGTTGAGTACGACAAAGTGGGAGAGGTTGAAAATCCATACGAGTTCCAAAACTGGAGTGTAGCTGCCCACAATCTTTTACAAGAAATTAAAACTCAATACAGCGTTGATGAGAAAAAGATTTATGCCACAGGTTTATCAATGGGTGGATTTGGCTCATTTGCAATGGCTGTAGCTTATCCTGATGAATTTGCGGCTATAGTGCCTGTATGCGGCGGTCTTGACCCTCAAAAAGCCGAAGTACTTAAAGACAAAGTAGCTATATGGCTTTTCCACGCTAAAGATGACCCTGCTGTTTCTTTTGATGAGTATGGCGCTACAACCATATCTGCTCTTGATAAAGCTAAAGTTGATTACAAATCTACAATATT
>CATJUP010000188.1 GCA_949743655.1 uncultured Eubacteriales bacterium | reverse complement strand
TTACACACGCCCGCAAACTTTTTTGATTTTAAAGCAATTAACTGGTGACTGTGTCATTCTTCACTCAATTACGGTCAAAGTTTTAAGAAAGAAAAATATGCGTTTGTTGCATAAGCATAAACTAAAAATAGATATGCTAATAACATTTGCACATAATGGTTGAAAGTTAAAGTTCTTTCGCTTCCTTTCTTTCAAGAAAGGAAGAAAGTTTGAGAGGGAGTTTTAAAATGGATATATATTGTTACATAAATAATATTAAGGATATTGATTACGCCGCTGGTGTTATATGTAAAAAACGTTGGGACAGTTTGGCTAAACCATTAAAAGGTCTTGGAAAACTTGAGAACGCTGTATCTAAAATAGCGGCTATACAACACTCTTGTAATTTTATTGATATATCAAAACCGGCTCTTTTAATTATGTGTGCCGACCATGGAGTTGTAGCTGAAAATGTTACCCAAACGGGGAGTGAAATTACAAAAAAAGTAACTGATAGTTTTCAAAATTCAAATACAACAGTTACAATTATGGCTAAGTGCGCCAATGTTGATGTTTTTCCTGTTGATGTGGGAATAGATTGTGACGATTACTTTAATAAAGAGCTTTTGCCTTTTAAAGTAGCGGGAAGAAAAGTAAAACGAGGTACTGAAAATATTAAAATTAAAAATGCCATGACATTAGACGAGTGTAAAAAAGCTATAATTACTGGAATTGAATGTGTTAAAGAGCTTAAAAACAAAGGTTACAATATTATAGCCACAGGTGAAATGGGTATAGGCAATACAACGCCAAGTAGTGTTTTGGCAGGTATTTTGTTTAATATGAGCGCTGAAAGCGTAACAGGAAAAGGCGCCGGATTATCTAATGAAGGGCTTGAAAATAAAAAGCGCATTGTAAATGAGGTAATAAAACGTGTTAAAAATGAGTGCTGTGTAAAAAACACAATAGAACTGCTATCAGCTTGCGGAGGAATTGAGATAGCGGCTATGTGCGGTGTTTTTATAGGCGGAGGGGTTTATGGAGTGCCTGTTATAGCTGATGGTTTTATATCATTAATGTCGGCAGTGACAGCTATTAAAATAGCGCCAAAGTGTAAAGACTATATATTGGGCTCTCATATAAGTGCGGAAACAGCTTGCAAAATAGCGGCAAAAAAAGCGGAAGTTGATGTATTTGTTGACTGTGATATGTGCATTGGAGAGGGTACGGGAGCTGTAGCGGTAATACCACTTTTAAATATGGCGGCTAAAGTGTATAATGAAATGGATACTTTTGACGGTTTTGGTATGGAAAGATATAAAAATTTTGATGAGTAAATTGGAGTGAACTCATTATGTTTGTACTTGTTTCTGGCGGCAGTGGAAGCGGAAAAAGTGAATTTGCCGAAAATATGTGTATTAGTTTTAAAAGTTATCCTATGTATTACATAGCCACAATGCAGCCATTTGGAAGTGAGGCGTTAAGGCGTATAAAAAAACATCAAAAAGCCCGAAATGGAAAATGTTTTACTACTATTGAAAAATATACAGACTTAAAAAATATAAGTATCAAAAACCCCAAAACAATACTTTTGGAGTGTATGTCTAATCTTTTAGCTAATGAGATGTTTGATAACAAAGGAGCAAGAGAAAATGTATATTGTGATATAATGGAAGGCATTGAGAACATTATTAAAATTAGTGAAAATACAGTAGTTGTTACAAATGATGTTTTTTTGGATGGTATTAATTATGGCGCTGACACATTGAAATATATGAAGTTATTGGGCAACATAAATTATAATTTGGCTAAAATAGCTGACGAGGTTATTTATATTACCCACTCATGCGCTACATATTACAAAAAGGGGAAAGAGAATTGTTAGACTCATTTTTTATGGCGCTTTCAATGTTTTCGGTAATACCTGTGCCAAACATTAATTTTAATAAGGCTAATATGAAATACGCTTTGTGTTTTTTTCCGGCTGTAGGTGTTATAATAGGCATTGTTCAATACAGCGTTTATAATTTTATGGTATTTAAAGGACTAAACAATGTTTTTATTGCGGCTGTAATAACAGTTTTGCCTATATTTTTAACTGGTGGAATACACATGGATGGTTTTATTGACACATCCGATGCTATTAAATCTTATGCTGACAGACAGAAAAAACTTGAGATTTTAAGCGACCCGCATATAGGGGCTTTTGGCGTTATATGTTTGGCTATATATATTGTTATATATTTTGGGGCGGTTTGTCAGGCTGATAAATACGGTATATATATGTTTTGCAGTTGTTTTGTAGTATCAAGAATTTTAAGCGGTATAGCCGCTGTTACATTTAATTGCGCAAAAAAAGAAGGACTTATTTTTACATTTGCCAACTCTGCTGATAAATTTTTTGTGAGGAACTTTTTAGTGGGTTTATTTATACTTTGCTGCGGTTGGTTTGCTGTTATGTACAAAAAAGCTGGGGTTTTATGTATTTTGTCGGCTTTGATAGTATTTGTATATTATAGATATTTTTTGTATAATAAGTTTGGTGGTATAACAGGAGATTTAGCAGGATATTTTTTGCAATTATGTGAAATAGCCATGCTTTTATGCGCTGTACTGACTGTATAAAAATTGTGTTACAAAATATATGGAGGAAAAATATGATAGTTATAACAGGGGGAGTATTTCAGCACAAATTGGATTTTATATACAATAAATTTTCTCTTTCATATAAAGATGTGTGTTTTGCTGGAAAAAGTGATGAAAATGGTAAAAAAGTAATATATAAATTTAATTATTTCATTGATAAATGGCTTAAATCAGAAAGAGATGTTGAAAACGAAACAAAAGAGTTTATACAAAACCACAAAAATTTTATAATTGTTATAGACCAAAATGGATGCGGCATAACGCCGATTGATATTAATGATATTGTATTAAGAGAAGAAACCGGAAAAGCAGGTTGTATATTGGCTAAAAACGCTGACGAGGTGTATGATGTGCGTTTTGGTTTGGGTATAAAAATAAAGTAGGGGTTGTAATGGAGTTTTATTTTTTTAGACATGGTGAAACAATGGGCAACGCCGAAAAGAGATATGTAGGTGTTACTGACGAGGATATAACAAAAGCTGCCGAATACGAACTAAAAAAAATTAAAGCTAACAATGTTGATATTGTGTACTCAAGCCCAATGAAAAGATGTATAAACACAGCCAATATAATTTTTGGAAATGCAGATAAGATATTAAATGGGCTGGCTGAAATGGATTTTGGTGATTTTGAGTATAAAAATTATGACGAGCTTAAAAATAATAAATTTTATCAAAACTGGCTCGATAGCGGAGGGAAATGCGGTTTTCCAAACGGTGAGAGCTACGAGAATTTTAAAAACAGATGTGTAAAAACATTTGAGTATATATTAAAATATAATTACTATAACTATATAAAAACAGCCGCTGTTGTTACACATGGAGGAGTAATAATGGCTATATTTGAAAAATTTGCTGGCGGCGAATTTTATGATTATCAAATAAAAAATGGAAGGTGTATATATTCTAAATATGATAAAAATATTTTTTGTTATATAAAAAGAGATTATTATGACTGAGACAACTTTAGCTATAATTATTGGGTTTATAATTGATTTGTTTTTAGGCGACCCCAAAAAAATACCTCATCCAGTAGTTTTTATAGGGCATGTTATAAATTTTTTTGAAAAAAAAGCGTTAAGTATTTTTAATAACACTGACAGAGGAAAGTTTTATGGAGGTATTTTTATATGTTTTTTTGTATTGCTTATAAGTTTTGCTGTTCCATTTGTTTTAATTGCTGTTTGTGGCAATATAAATACTAATTTAAGATTTATTGTTAAATGTATTATGTGCTGGCAAATCATAGCGGTAAAGTCGCTTAAAGACGCAAGTTTGGATGTTTATAAAGAGCTTGTAAGTGGAAACATTGAGTCAGCTAAAACAGCTGTTAGTATGCTCGTGGGAAGAGACACTCAAAAACTTGATTACAGCGGCATTTGTAGAGCTACTGTTGAGAGTGTGGCTGAAAGCACGTCAGACGGGATTGTGGCGCCATTATTTTTTATGATTATAGGCGGACCATGTTTTGGATTTTTATATAAAGCGGTAAATACAATGGATTCTATGATAGGATATAAAAATGATAAATATATGTTTTTAGGAAGAGCGGCGGCTAAAACGGACGATGTTTTTAATTTTATTCCCTCAAGAATAGCGGCGGTATTTATGCTCATTGCGGCTTTTTTGTTGGGATATGATTATAAAAATGCCTTGTATGTTTTTAAGCGTGATAGGTTTAAACACAAAAGCCCTAACTCAGCCCAAACGGAGTCGGTATGTGCTGGCGCTCTTGATGTTATGCTTGGCGGAGACGCTTATTATTTTGGAAAAATTGTAAAAAAAGACACAATAGGGATTAATATAAAACCTATTGACAGCAAAGACATAATAAAAGCAAACAGATTAATGTTGGTAACAAGTTTTATATGCGTTTTGTTTGCTGTTATTATAAGAATGGCGGTGACTCTTATTTGAGACACGAACACGGTGGAAATATATATAAACATAAAAATATAATTGATTTTTCAGCCAACATAAATCCTTTGGGCATTCATGAGGATATTAAAAAGGCTTTTATAAAATCACTTGAAATGGCGCATAATTATCCAGACCCTGACTGTGTAGAAATTAGGGAGCTTTTAAGTATTAAAGAGAAAGTGGACTCTAAAAATATTATATGCTCTAACGGAGCGGCGGAAATTATATTTGCTGTTTGTTTTGCTTTTAAACCTAAAAGGGCGCTTTTGTGCGCGCCATGTTTTGCCGAATATGAGCAGGCACTTAAAGTTTGCGGCTGTGATATTGAAAGACATATATTAAAAGAGGAAAACTGTTTTAAACCAGATAACGATTTTATTTATGATATAAACAATTTTGATATTATGTTTTTTACAAATCCTAATAATCCCACAGGTATTTTAAGTGATGTAAATTATATTGAGAAAATTATAAAAAGAGCGGTCCAAAATAATATAATTGTTGTTTTTGACGAGTGTTTTATTGATTTTATTGAAAATAAATATATGTACTCGGCTAAAAAATTTATAAATCAGTATGATAATATTATTATTTTGAATGCTTTTACAAAATTTTACTCTATACCGGGTTTAAGATTGGGATATGCTGTTTTTTCGGATAGTGAAAAGGCTTATAAAGTGAGAGAATGTATTCAAACATGGAATGTGTCAGTTACGGCACAGTACGCTGGTGTAGCGGCGCTAAAAATAGACAATAGTTTTGATAGTGACACAATAAAATACATTAGCAAAGAAAAAGAGTATTTATTAAAAAATATAAAGCCAATTAAATTATATGGGCACAGCGCAAATTTTATATTTTTTAAAGAGAACGAGCGTTTTGGAAATGAAATGCTAAGAAGGGGAATAATGATAAGAGACTGTTCAAATTATTATTCTCTTGGCAAAGGATTTTATCGTATAGCGGTTAAAACTCATGAAGATAACAAACGGCTTGTTGATATTTGGGAAAATTTAATATATAGCAAAAAAGAAATTTGACAGAAGGGAGTACATATGGCTTATTCTATAATGATACAAGGAACAATGTCTAATGCAGGAAAAAGTTTTATAGCGGCGGCGTTATGCAGAGCATTTGTTAATGATGGCTACAGTGTTTCACCTTTTAAATCTCAAAATATGGCTTTAAACTCTTTTGTTACTCATGATGGTTTTGAAATCGGGCGTTCTCAGGCTATGCAGGCTGAGGCAGCAAATACTAAACCATTAAAATACATGAACCCTATATTACTTAAACCTACTACAGATTTTGGTTCTCAGGTTATAGTAAACGGCAAGCCTATAGGTAATATGCCCGCTGCCCAATATTTTGAGTATAAAAAAAGACTTGTACCGGATATTTTAAATGCGTATAACGAGCTTAGTAAAGTGTATGACATAATAGTAATTGAGGGTGCAGGAAGTCCAGCGGAAATTAATTTAAAAGACAACGACATAGTTAATATGGGTTTGGCTAAAATGCTTAACTGTCCTGTTATATTGGCAGGCGATATAGATAGAGGCGGTGTTTTTGCGCAAATATATGGTACGGTTATGCTTTTAGACGAAGAAGAGAGAAAATATATAAAGGGTTTAATTATAAATAAATTTAGAGGCGATAAAAATATACTTATTCCAGGGCTTAAAATGCTTGAGGACAAATGCAGTATACCTGTTTTAGGAGCTTTGCCTTATACAGATGTAGATATTGATGACGAGGACAGCCTTTCTGAAAGACTTATAAGCAACGAAAAAAGTGGGGAAATAGATATAGCCGTTATAAAACTTAATAAAATATCAAACTTTACAGATTTAAATTCTATAGACAGATTAGGTATATCAGTAAGATATGTAACAAAAGAAAGTCAGATTGGCAAACCAGATATGCTCGTTATACCAGGAAGTAAAAACACTATTAAAGATATGCTGTGGCTTAGACAAAGTGGCATAGAAAGACGTATAAAAGAATTAGCAAAAAACGGGACATTTATATTTGGTATATGTGGCGGGTATCAAATGCTTGGTAAAACAATAACAGACAGTATTGGTGTTGAGGGTGGCGAAAGTATTGAGGCAATGGCTCTTATTGATGTTGATACTTATTTTGAGTCTGAAAAAGAACTTAGTCAAACAAAAGGAAATATTGGAAATATTGACGGTGTTTATAATTTTATATCGGGGGCATTTATTGACGGATATGAAATACATTTGGGAAAAAGTATAATTACAAATAATACTACAAAACCTATAAATATTGAGAAAAATGGAGTTTTTAAAACAATAGGCGCTTACAAAAAAAATGTGTTTGGAACATATATTCATGGTTTTTTTGATAGTGACGATATGGCTAATAGAATAGCTAAGTGGCTTTTTAAACAAAAAGGTATTGATTACATAAACGATACAATGCCTTTTAAATATTATAAACAGGCACAGTATGACAAAATGGCTAAAATTTTAACTGAAAATATAGATATGAAATATATTTATAAAATTATGGGTTTAAATGGTTAGAGGGTTAAAAATGAGCGGACTTATAGGACTTACACATGTTTATTGCGGAGACGGAAAAGGAAAAACCACAGCCGCTGTTGGTTTGGCGATAAGAGCAGCGGGAAGCGGAAAAAGAGTCGTTTTTTGCCAATTTATGAAGTGCAGAAAAACGAGTGAGATAAATATATTAGAAAAAATAAATGGTATAACAATTTTAAGGCACAATGAAGATTTTGGGTTTTACAGAACAATGGATAATGACACAAAAAAAAGAGCGAAAGAGGCGTACTCATTATTGTTAAAAAAAGCGATTAGAATAGCCAATAGTTTTGATAATTGTGTAGCTATTTTTGACGAGATAACTTATGCTTGGGAATATAATTTTATATGTAGGGATGAGCTTATTAGTTTTGTTAAAAACAAAAAATTGTGTATGGAGATTGTGTTTACAGGAAGAAACCCAGATAATTTTTTTATTGACAACGCCGATTATATATCGGAAATAGTTAAAAAACGCCACCCATATGATAAAGGAATATATGCAAGGGAGGGAATAGAGTATTGATTTATAATTTTTCGCCTGCTGATATAGAGAAAAAGAGCTTTGATATAATAGAAAGTGAGCTTAAATGTGATATACCTAAGGACATAAAGCCTATTGTTAAAAGAGTAATACATACTACAGCCGATTTTAGTTATGCTAAAAATTTGAGTTTTTCGGATAACGCCGCTAAAAATATTATTGATGAGATAAAAAATGGCACAGGTATAATTACTGACACAAATATGGCTAAATCTGGAATTAATAAAACCGCCGCTAAAAAATTTGATATAGAAATAAATTGTTTTGTATCTGACAGTGATGTAGCCGAAAACGCTTTAAAAAACAATACCACAAGAGCTGTAGCTAATATAGACAAGGCAGTGGCAAAAAACGAAAAATATATATTTGTTATAGGCAATTCTCCTACAGCGCTTATAAGGCTTTATGAGCTTATTAAAAATAATATCGTTAAAGCGGCGGCAATTATAGCTGTGCCGGTTGGTTTTGTAAATGTTATAGAGGCTAAAGAGCTTATATTGAGTATTAAAAATATACCATATATAGTGGCTAAAGGACGTAAAGGCGGCTCTAATGTTGCTGCCGCTATAATAAATGCCCTTTTATATA
>CATJUP010000187.1 GCA_949743655.1 uncultured Eubacteriales bacterium | reverse complement strand
TATAATATTGATAAATATATTGTTTATGCTGTTATAAAATGTGAAAGTGGTTTTGACACTAATGCCATATCCCATAGAAATGCGAGAGGGCTTATGCAAATTTCTGAAATAACCGGTCTTTGGGCATCTGAAGTGCTTGGTATATCAAATTATAGTGAGGATATTCTTTATGACCCAGAAACAAATATAAATATAGGTTGTTGGTATTTAAACAAACTTTTTAAACAGTTTGAAAATGAAAGTACAGCTATAGCGGCTTATAATGCTGGAAGCGGAAATGTGTCGAACTGGCTTGATGACATTAATTATTTATCAAATGGTGTGGAGCTTGATTATATACCGTTTAAAGAAACCGAAAAGTACGTTTATAAAGTTGAGCGAGCTAAAAAAATGTACAAATATCTTTATGACTAACAGGAGAAAAAATGAGAAAAATATTGGTTTTAATATTAATTTTTGTGCTTTTGTTTACCGCGTGTGATAGCGGCGAGGTAAATTCAAGTTCTTCAAGTGTTGACAACGAGCAACAAAAATTGACAGATACTGATGAATATAAAAAAGATGAGAATGTTATAACACTTTCAATGAGAACAACCACAACACTTAATCCACTTTTAAATAAAGATGAGTCAGTGGATAGTATTTTAAGACTTATGTTTAAACCGCTTATAGGTATAGATAGTAATAGCAAACCAGAAGGTGTTATAGCAGAAGGCTGGTATTATACTCAAGAAGGTATGGCGCTTACTGTAAATATAAAAGATGACGCTAAATGGCACGATGGCAGTGATATAACAGCCGATGATGTTGTTTACTCAATAAATACTATTATAAACTCAGATGAAGAAACTGTATATAAAGAATGTGTAAGAAGAATAAGCAGGGTTTATGCTCAAAATAGAAAAACTGTTAATATTAATTTTACAGAGGCGTTTAGCGGAAATATATACTCATTAAATTTTCCTATAATACCGCGAAACTACTATAGGGATGATGAAAATTTAACGCCTGTAGGAAGCGGGGCTTATAAATTTAGTGACTTTACGCCAGCTAAAGAACTTGTGCTTGAGGCTTGCGAAAATAGTTTTAGTGCAGAACCAAGTATTAAAAAAATTGTGGTTAAAATGAATACTGAGTCTGATACAGATATTTACTCATTTAGCCAAAGAATAACAGATTGTGTTGTTGTGGGCGAAAGTGATATGGGAAAATACGATTTTAAAGGGGCGGAAAAATATAGTTTTAACTCAAATTATTATGAGTTTATAGGTTTCAATTTTAAAAACGAGATTTTAAAAAATAAAAATATACGTAAAGCCATTGCTTGTAGTGTTCCTTTAGACAATATAATTGACAGCGTATATCTGTCTAACGCTGTAAAAACAACATCGCCTGTAAATCCATCAAGTTTTTTATACAATAAAAATATACCATATATAGAATATGATTTAAACCAAGCCAAATATTATGTTTCTGTTTCGGGATATAAGTACGACAATGACGGGAATGCTTTTAAACAAACAGATGACGCCAAAGAATATATTTATTTAAAAATACTTGTAAATAATGAAAGTAAGGAACGTTACCAAACTGCTTTAAAATTAGCCAATGAGTTAAAAACAGTTGGTATAAAAACGGATATTGATGCTGTTGATTTTGAGACGTATATGCAAAAACTTGAACAAGGTGATTTTGACTTGTTTGTAGGCGGGTGGAGACTTCCTATTTATCCATATTTTGGTTTTATGTTTTCATCATCAAGCGATATGAATTATATATATTATGAAGATACTACAATGGATGAACTTTTAAATGAGGCGTATAATGCTGTAAATGAAAATGATATAATAAACGCTTATAATGAACTTGAAAAATATACGGCGGAGGAACTGCCATATATAAGCCTTTTGTTTAGAAAATCGGCACTGTTTGTAAATAACGGTATAAACGGTAATTTTGACCCAGTACCTTATGACTACTATAGAGGCATTGAAAGCTGGAGTGTAAATGTGTAAAAATTGATTTTGTATGCAGCATTGAATTATTAAAAATTATAAAATAATTGAGGTGGTTAAATGTCTCAAATGAGAAAAGATATTTTTTCTGGTGAGTGGGTTATATTTGCCTCAAACCGTAAAGACAAGCCATATAGCTATAAACACTCAAACAAAATTGAGGAAAACGATAAAAATATTTGTCCGTTTTGTCCAAAAAACGAGAATTTGACGCCTCCAACGGTATATGAGATTAAAAATGGAGATAATTGGGAAATACGTGTTTTTGAAAATATGTATCCAGCCATAAGCCCAACTGATTATGAAAGCGACAACGATAATTTTTATGAGTCAATATATGGGTATGGTATACACGAAATTGTAGTTGATACTCCAGAACACACTATGGACATGTCAAATTTCTCAAATGAGCGGTTTGTAAAACTTTTTAAAGTTTTTATTGAAAGAATTAAATTTATGCGTTCTCAAAACAATATTGAGTATATTCAAATATTTAAAAATAATGGACCTTTAGCGGGAGCGTCAATATCTCACTCACATTGGCAAATTATGGGAATATCAATACTTGCCAAAGAGCAAGAAAGAATGTTAGAGGCTTTTAAAGAACATAAAAATAAAACACAAAGATGTATAATGTGTGATATTGTTAAACATGAGATAGAAGTTAAAAAAAGAATAATATCACAAAACGATTTTTTTGTGTCTCTTGTTCCTTACGCGTCCCGTCAGAGTTTTGAGGTATGGATAATACCAAAACGCCATGTATCAACAATGCCTCTTTTAAATCAAAACGAGCTTGAGGCTTTAGTTTCAATATTTAGGGATATGATTAAAAGGGTACAATCTTTAAGAGATGGTATAAGTTTTAATGTATGTTTTCAGGAGGAGGCTAAGTCTTTTCCAAATGGGCTCTTTCATTGGTATATTAAAATTTTGCCAAGAATAGGCACTTTGGCGGGATTTGAGCAGGGTACCAGATGTTTTATAAACCCTGTTATTCCAGAGTTTGCCGCCGAGTTTTACAGAAAAAAATAAAACCCTTTCCTTCCTTTCTTGAAAGAAAGGAAGCGAAAGAACTTTAACTTTACGTTGGCTATCACAAAAAGGACAACTAAAAACAATTTACGTCCATTGCCAGTATTAACAAAAGGGCGAAAGAACTTTAAATTTACATTGGCTATTACTAAAAAGATAATTAAAAACAGTTTATGTTAAAGTTTTTATCAGACTTTTTTTAAAAAGAGTTTACAGGTGTAAAAAAAGGACTTTTTCAACGTTCTGTGTTGAAAGCAATTTTTTTGCCCTCAATGTCTTTTTATTCCTGTAATTTCGGACATAATACCTGTAAACAAAAGACCCAAACAGTACACAAAAAGCATAAATGCCATTCTTTCGTATAAATTTATGTATGGTATATATTTTGACACAGTAGCTGAAAATAACGCGCATATACCGCAAATTACGTAATATTTTAATATGGCTCTTTTTATTTTAAAATATTTTTGAGATATGGCTACGGCAGGTATGGCAGCCGCTAATGTTGACACAAAAGCGCCGTAAATGTAAGCGTTTATACCAATATAAGGCATAAAAATGTATATTGTAATTATGCTTATTAAAGATGATATAATACCTGTTATAAAAAGCTGAAAATGTTTACCAACACTATTTAATATGGCGTTTAGAGTAATTTGTATGTACATAAGCGGACACAGTAAAGACAGCGCTCTAAGCATATCTCCAAGTTGTGGCATTGAGTATATTATTGTACATATATCTTTTGAGAACACATAAAAAAATATAGCTGTTCCACAAGATGACGCCGCTGTAAAACTTATGCTTCTGTTTACTGTTTTTTGGGCATGTAAATTGTTTTTGGAGGCTCTTTGTTTTGATATTGCGGGAACCATGTTTGTTGACACCGCCATAAGCATTGAGGACGGAAAGTGCAACAATGGCATTACCATACCAGATAGATGACCGTATTGACTTAAAGCATCAGAACTTTTGGGATACATATTAAGCCTTAATGGTATTAATATGTTTTCAACAGCGGATAAAAATGACGCCGCCGCTCTTGAGGCTGAAAGAGGAACAGCCATTGAGAGTATTTTTTTATACGCTCCAAATGCTGATATATTGCTTTTTTGATTAGTTTTTTCAGATGAGAAAAATAAAAATGCAAATGTAAGCAAAAAAGATAATATCTCACCTAAAACAACACTTACTATTGCTGACGAACAGGCAGATTCTATTGTTCTTGGCGCGAATGTTGTGGTTATAGCCATAAGAGATACCATTCTTACGGCTTGTTCAAATATTTGTGACATGGCAGGAAAAATATTGTTTTGTTTTCCTAAAAAGTAACCTTTTATACACGAGCCTGCAGCCATAAAAGGTAGACATATACTTAAAATTTTTATAGCTTCTGCGCCTCTTATGTCTTTTATAAAATACAAAGCTGTATTATAAGAATTAAAATACATAAATAAACTTATAACTATACTTAGTGAAAGAGTTATTGAAAGCGCTGTTTTTAAAATAACTCGTGAGTTGGCTTTTGTTTCTTCGGCGGCTAATTTGGATACAGTTGTTGTTATGCCGGATGCCGTTATTGAGTAACAAAGCATATATAAAGGCATTATAAGCTGATAAAGCCCCATTGTTTGGGCGCCTATAGCTTTAGACATATATATCCTATAAAAAAATCCCATAAAACGGGTTATTATGTTAGCTGACATAAGTATAAAACAGCCAAACGCGAAACTGTTTTTTCGCATGATACCAATCCTTATTAATATATTCTTTATATATCTATGTAGTTTAGGTACAT
>CATJUP010000186.1 GCA_949743655.1 uncultured Eubacteriales bacterium | reverse complement strand
GTAGCTGATAACATTATGTATGACATTGTTGAGAAATATGAGCAGTGTTCAAGAGAGGAAATATTAAAAGATTTTTATAACAAATATTCTGCCGAAGAGCTTAACGAAACTATGGACGAGCTTGACAGCCTTAAACAAAATGATATGTTGTATTATCCAGATATTTACGAAAATGTGGTTGATTTTATAGACGCAAGAGAGCCTGTTGTTAAAGCGCTTTGTTTGCATATAGCCCATGACTGCAATCTTAAATGTAAATATTGTTTTGCTGAAGAGGGAGAGTATCATGGACATCGTTCGCTTATGAGTGAAAAAGTTGGTAAAGCGGCTATTGATTTTGTAATAAAAAACTCGGGAAATAGAAAAAATATAGAAATTGATTTTTTTGGCGGAGAGCCTTTAATGAATTTTGATGTTGTTAAAAGTATAGTTGATTATGCCAAACAAAAAGAAAATATTCACAACAAAAAATTTCGATTTACAATTACTACAAATGGAATACTTTTAAATGATGAAATACAGGAATATATAAATAAAAACATGAGCAATGTTGTAATAAGCCTTGACGGACGCAAAGAAGTAAACGATTTTATGCGTCCACGAGCAGGAGGACAAGGAAGTTATGACATTATAGTTCCAAAATTTAAAAAATTAGCCGATAGCAGAAAACAAACCGATTATTATATAAGAGGTACTTTTACAAGACATAATATTGATTTTGCTAATGATGTTTTTCATTTAGCCGATTTGGGATTTAAACAAATATCAGTAGAGCCTGTAGTTGGTTCAAATGATGAGGATTATTCTATAAGAGAAGAAGATATTTTAGCTATATGTAATGAGTATGAACGTTTAGCGTGTGAGTTATACAAAAGAAAAAAAAGCGGTGAGAACAATTTTAATTTTTTCCATTTTAATATAGACCTTAAAGGTGGTCCGTGTGTTGTAAAAAGGCTTGTAGGCTGTGGTTCTGGCACTGAGTATCTTTCGGTTACGCCTGAGGGAGAGCTTTACCCATGTCATCAGTTTGTTGGTATAGACAATTTTAAAATGGGAGACGTTTTTAATGGCATAGACAATTTTAGTTTAAGAGAGAAATTTTCAAAATGCAATGTGTACGCCAAAGAGGAATGCAAAAAATGCTGGGCAAGATTTTATTGTAGTGGCGGCTGTGCGGCTAATGCTTATCAGCTTTCGGGAGATATACTTAAAAGTTATGATATTGGCTGTCAGCTTCAAAAAAAGAGAATTGAGTGCGCAATTATGATAAAAGCTAAAGAATTTTGGGAGGAAGAAAATGAAAACTAAAAACAGAAGTGTATTTACGCTTATAATCCTTGCTGTTTTAGCGGCTGTACTTTGTTTTACATCCGCTGTTGGTGTAGGCGAAAATAAAAAACTAAGCATAAAAAGTATAAAACGTGGTCTTGACTTAAATGGAGGAGTATCAATAGTTTATCAAGCAGATAAAGCTGATGTTACTGATGATGAAATGCGTATGGCTACAACACTTATACAAAATCGTCTTGATAGAAAAAACTGGACTGAGGCCGAGGTGGCAAGCCAGGGAAGTAATAGAATAAGAGTTGAAATACCAGGTGTTGAAGACGCTGAAAGCGCTATTGAAGAATTGGGAAAAACCGCACAGCTTGCGTTTGTTGACGAAGAAGGAAATACATTACTTGACGGAAGTATGGTTGAGGACGCTAAAAAAGAGGTTGGTGCTGTAAGCCGAGACTCGGCGTCACAGCCTTATGTAGCGCTTAAATTTAACTCGGAGGGCGCTGCGGCTTTTGCTGAGGCTACAAAAAACAATATAGGAAAACCTATACTTATAATTATGGATGAAGACGTTATAAGTGCGCCTATAGTAAATGGTGTAATTGATGACGGAGAGGCTATTATAAGCGGAAATTTTACGGGTGAGAGCGCTCAGGAATTGGCTGACCTCATTAAAGAGGGTGCTATGCCTTTTGACCTTACAGTTATGGAAATGAATAACATAGGTGCAAGATTAGGCGCTAATGCTATTCAAACAAGCCTTAAGTCGGCTATACTTGGAGTATCGCTTGTGCTTTTATTTATGCTTATTGTGTATAGATTGGGTGGTTTTGCCGCTGACTGGGCGCTTGTTATATACATGGGGCTCGAAATTGCTGTTATAAGTATTTTTAATATAACTCTTACACTGCCTGGAATAGCTGGAGTTATACTTTCGGTAGGAATGGCAGTTGATGCTAATGTAATTATATTTGAAAGACTTAAAGAAGAGATTAAAGAGGGCAAAACAATGCGTTCAGCTGTTAAAACAAGTTTTTCAAGAGCTTTGCCGGCTATACTTGATGGAAACATAACAACGCTTATAGCCGCTACAGTGCTTTATTTTATGGGCACTGGCACAATAAAGGGTTTTGCTATTACACTTATGATAGGTATTATATTGTCTATGTTTACAGCGCTTATAATAACAAGGCTTGTAATAATGGGTATAATTGGTTTGGGAATATCTAACCCTTCGTATTTTGCCGTAAAACAATTTAGGTCAAATCAGTAAGGAGGAAACAAAATGAGTATAGTTAAAAACAGAATTAAATTTTTCGCGGTTTCCGTAATACTGATTATATGCGGAATTGCGGCTATGTTTATAAATGCCTCGTCAGGAAAAGGAGCATTAAATTTTGATATAGAGTTTACAGGTGGAACAGAAATAACAATAATTTTAGATAATGTTTCAAATGACGATATTTCAAACGCTGTAAAAGAGGTAACAGGGCAAAGCCCGCAGGTGCAAAGACTTATAGGCACACAGAATGTATCAATTAAAACAATACCATTAGACGGAAGCCAGAGAACGAATGTAATAGATACACTCAAACAGAAATTTTCTATAACAGATGAAGATGTTTTAAACGTACAGAATATAAGCGGCACAATAAGCGGTGAAATGCAGAAAACAGCGGCTATAGCCGTTATAGTGGCTTGTTTTGCAATGCTTATATATATTACTATAAGATTTATGGATTTTAAAATGGGTATAAGCTCCATATTGGCTCTTATACATGACGTATGTATAATGCTTGCGTTTTATGCCATATTTAGAGTTCCTGTAAATAACTCTTTTATAGCAGCAATGCTTACAGTGTTAGGTTATTCTATTAATGCCACAATAGTTATTTTTGATAGAATACGTGAAAACAAGAATGTTATGTTTAAATCTAAAATTGATGATGTTATAAATACAAGTTTGTTTCAAACAATGAGGCGTTCGGTTTATACATCACTTACAACTATTTTTGCTATAGGAGCTGTATATATTTTTGGTGTTCAGTCTGTAAAAGAATTTGCTATGCCTATGATGATAGGTATTATAAGCGGAGCTTACTCGTCAATATTTATTTCTGGCTCTTTATGGTATGTTCTTATTGGCGGAGTAAAAAAAGAGGCTTAAATATTGTGTTTTATACCCATAACAATGTTTTATGTAACGTATGTATGTGTTAAAATAAAAGTGATGTTTTTGTTATGGGTAATGTAATAGGTTTAGGTACAAGTTTTTTAATATCTGAAAGGAATTATTAAATGAGTATATGGAATTTAAGAAGAAACAAGGCTGACATACCTAAAATGTCTAAGGCACTTAATATAAGAGAACCTGTGGCTTGTGTTTTGGCAAACAGAAAAATAGGAACATATGAGCAGGCTGAAAAATTTTTATTTTGTGATAAAAGTAAACTTTATGATTTTAAACTTTTTAAAGATGCTGACAAAGGAATTAAAATTGTTAGTGACTCTATAATAAAAAATAAAAAAATAGCGGTATATGGTGATTATGATGTTGACGGTGTTATGAGCACAACAATACTGTATAAAACGCTTAAATATTTAAATGCCAATGTTATGTTTTATCTTCCTCATAGACAAAAAGAGGGATATGGTATGAATATTGACGCTATAAAAGATTTAAGTGAAATGGGTATTGAAGTTATAATTACTTGTGACAATGGTATATCGGCTATAGATGAAATAGCTCTGGCTAAAAAACTTGGCATTATTACTGTTGTTATTGATCACCATGAGGTTCAATATACCGAAAACAATGGAGAGAAAATAATAAATATACCTTTGGCTGATGCTATAATAGATGCTAAACAACCAGATTGTGATTATCCATTTAAATTTTTATGTGCGGCGGCTATGTGTTATAAATTTTCTAAAACGCTTTTTGAGGCTTTTGAGAAAGATTTTGTATATGATGATGAGTTTATATCATTTGCAGCTGTTGCTACTGTGTGCGATATAGTTGATATGCTTGATGAAAACCGTATAATAGCTAAAAATGGACTTAGAACTAT
Source organism: uncultured Eubacteriales bacterium (assembly GCA_949743655.1). Classification (GTDB taxonomy): domain Bacteria; phylum Bacillota; class Clostridia; order Lachnospirales; family Anaerotignaceae; genus Neoanaerotignum_A. The sequence continues at coordinate 2,506 of CATJUP010000186.1, read as the reverse complement.
AAACACAATTAAAAATCCCGGCATGAGAGCTTTAATTGAACTTACAGGAATTGGAGTAAAGGATATAAGCGAGTATCACGCGGGTTTTATAATAGGTCCGTGCATAAACGCCACAGGAAGACTTGAAAGTGCCGAAACCGCTGTAAGACTTTTTACTGAAGAAAATTACTCAAATGCTGTTTTGCTTGCCAGTGAACTTGTTAATTTAAACAATGAGAGAAAAAGTATGACTCAGTGTGCTGTGGATGAAATATACAATACTGTTATAAACAGCGATATTAAAAATGATAATGTGCTTGTTATATATAATAGCGATATACATGAAAGTATAGCCGGAATTGTAGCTGGAAGAATGAAAGAGATATTTTATAAGCCAGTTATTGTAATTACTAAAAGTGGAGATTTGGCTAAAGGTTCGGCAAGAAGTATTGACAGTTACAATATGTTTGAAGAGCTTTTAAAATGTGCCGATTTATTTGTTAAATTTGGCGGTCATCCAATGGCGGCAGGAATAAGCCTTGATTTTGGAAATATAGATATTTTAAGACAAAGGCTTAATTATAACTGTACTCTTACTGAAAAAGAATTAACAAGAGTTATAAGAATTGATAAAGAATTAAATTTTGATGATATAGATATTGTTTTGGCACAGCAGCTCGAGTCTCTCTCACCATTTGGGAAAGAGTGTACAATGCCTATATTTGCCACAAAAAATGTTTTTATTAAAAAAATGTATATTATTGGCAAAAAAAGAGATATAATAAAATTTGTATTAGGTCAAAAATGTTCTTCTAATTTAATAGAGGCTATATCTTTTGATTGTTATGAAAAATTTTGCAGTGAGACAAAAAATATTTGTACTATTGAAGAACTTTTATCAAATACAGCGCCTGTGTTTTATATGGATATAGTTTATAATATAAATATAAACAGGTTTAACCAAAAGCAGTCGGTTCAAATAAACATAAAAGATTTTAGAATAGGGGGATAAATTATGGATTTAAAAGCTAATATAAGAGATATTTATGATTTTCCTAAAAAGGGTATAATATTTAGAGACATTACAACTCTTTTAAAAAACAGTGAGGCTAATAAAGAGGCTATTGACAGTATTGTTAAAATTTTGGAAAAAGTAGAGTTTGACTATATAGTTGGACCTGAAAGCCGTGGTTTTATATTTGGCGCTCCTATAGCATATGTTATGAATAAAGGCTTTATACCAGTAAGAAAAGCGGGAAAACTTCCGGCTGAAACAATAAAAAAGGAATATGCTCTTGAATATGGCACTGCTGAAATAGAAATACATAAAGACGCTTTGAAAAAAGGCGACAAAGTAGTTATAGTTGACGACCTTCTTGCTACAGGAGGAACATCTAAGGCTATAGCCGAGCTTATAGAGCGGTCTGAAGCCAGTGTTAGCGCTATGGCATTTTTAATTGAGCTTGAGGCACTTAATGGACGTGATGTACTTAAAGACTATAACATAAATTCTGTAATAAAATATTAAATTATATTTATTTTTTTAAACATTAACCTCTTAGAACAAATTGTTCTGAAGAGGTTTTGTGTTTTGTCTAAATTAAAAATTTAGAAATATTGAGAAATTACTTTTATACAAAAATATATTGTGTTTTTTAAAATTAACAAATAAACAAAACTCGCCATTAAAAATGTGGGCAAAAGGTGGAGGGTGTGGGAGGCGGAATTCGCCCTTCTAAACTCCGAGATTTCCGCCTTCCACGGGTTTAAAATAAATATAAAAAACAATATATAACAAATTGTTCTGAGGGGATTTTTATATTTTGTCCGAATTAAAAATTTGGTTTATTCATATAATTAAAAATGGGTGAGGATATGAAAAAACCAATATTATTTATGTCAATAACAGTTATTTTATCAATGGCATTTATACCAACTATTGTAAACGCTGCTTTTGTTCCATATTCAAAAAGCAAAGGTGTTGGCAATGTCATAACTGAAAGCAACGATATAAAAGATAATTTAGATACAAATATAAAAACTGATATTACATATAATAAAAATAATGAAGTTTTGTATGAACAAAATACTGATTTTGAAAATTACATAATAGGTGTTGTTGCCGCTGAAATGCCTGCTCTTTTTGAAAAAGAGGCTTTGAAAGCACAAGCAGTAGCCGCAAGAACGTATGCTAAAAGAAAATTGGAAAACGGGGACACTTTAGAAACACTGATTGATAACGGAGGACAAAGTTATATATCAATAGAACAGATGAGAGAAAAGTGGGGAGAAAATTTTGATGAGTATTATAAAAATATATCAAACGCTGTTAAAGAAACACAAGGAGAATTAATGGTATATAATGGGGAACCTATATTGGCTGTTTTTCACGCTATAAGTAGTGGAAAAACTGAAAGTGCCGCAAACATATGGTCTAATGATGAACCGTATTTAAAAAGTGTAGAAAGCCCTATGGATTTTGAAGCTGAAAATTATGAGTTTGAGTATTCGATACCAGAAAATGTTG
>CATJUP010000185.1 GCA_949743655.1 uncultured Eubacteriales bacterium | reverse complement strand
TTTAAAAGTTATTTCTCTATTATTTTTTAAGAAAGAAAAAGTATGTATTTGTTGCGTAAATATGAACTAAATTAGTTCCGCTATTAAACTTGTGTACACTAATAAAAGTTAAAGTTCTTTGGCTTTATTTCTTTTAAGAAAGATATGTGTATTTGCCGCACAAACGTAAACTAAATTAGATTAGCCAATATCACTTGCACATAATAGTTAAAAGTTAAAGTTCTTTCGCTTCCTTTCTTTCAAGAAAGGAAGAAAAGGTTTTTCGGCTGTTTAAGATTAAGTCTTGCCAATAAGAAGACTTACTCTTGTGTTCGGTAAAGATTTTGTTTGTTAACGCTAAGGCGGTGTTTAACCGCTTTATATTTTTGGAGGTGAGATACATGGAATTTAAACTGCACTCAAAATATAAGCCCACAGGCGACCAACCACAGGCTATAGAAAAAATAGTTGACGGTTTTAAAAATGGATTAAAATATCAAACTTTAGTTGGCGTAACAGGTTCTGGAAAGACATTTACAATGGCTAATATAGTAGAAAAAATTCAAAAGCCAACTCTTGTTATAGCTCACAATAAAACGCTGGCAGCACAGCTTTACAGTGAGTTTAAAGAGTTTTTTCCAGAAAATGCTGTTGAATATTTTGTAAGCTATTATGATTATTATCAGCCAGAGGCATATGTTCCAAGTACTGACACTTATATTGAGAAAGATTCTGCTATAAACGCCGAAATTGATAAATTAAGATATTCTGCCACAGCCGCACTTGTTGAAAGAAAAGACGTATTAGTAGTGGCTAGTGTTTCTTGTATTTATGGTTTGGGTGACCCAGCCGATTACAGTGACCTTATGCTTTCATTAAGACCGGGAATGATAAAAGAACGTGACGAGGTACTAAAAAAACTTATTGATATACATTACGATAGAAATGATATTGAGTTTCAAAGGGGTACGTTTAGAGTAAGAGGCGATGTTGTTGAGATTTTTCCTGTTTCTAATGCCGAAAGTGCTATAAGGGTAGAGTTTTTTGGTGATGAAATTGACCGTATAACCGAAATAGATGTTGTAAGTGGAAACATAATAGGAGAGAGAAAACACGTTAGTATATTTCCGGCATCTCATTATATTACATCGCCAGATAAAATGAACATAGCCATAAAAAATATAGAATTGGAGCTTGAACAGAGACTTAAAGAACTTAGACGCGATGAAAAACTTTTAGAGGCACAAAGACTTGAACAAAGAACAAATTATGATATAGAGATGATGAAAGAAATTGGATTTTGCTCGGGTATAGAAAACTACTCAAGACATCTGTCTTTAAGAGAACCAGGAAGTACACCTTATACTCTTATAGACTTTTTTCCAGACGATTTTGTTATTATAGTAGATGAGTCACACGTTACAATACCTCAAATAGGTGGTATGTATGAAGGGGATAAATCACGAAAAACAACTCTTGTAGATTTTGGTTTTAGGCTTCCTTCAGCGTTGGATAACCGCCCGCTTAAATTTAATGAGTTTGAGAAAAAAATAAAACAGATGCTATTTGTTTCCGCAACACCTTCAAAATATGAGGCACGCAACAGCCAGCAGTCAGCAGAACAGATTATAAGACCAACAGGACTTTTGGACCCGTATATATCGCTTAGACCTGTAAATGGACAGATTGACGACCTTTTAAGTGAAATAAACAACACTGTTGACAGAGAGCATAAAGTTTTAGTAACAACGCTTACAAAAAAAATGGCGGAGAGTCTTACTGATTTTTTGAAAGAGGCAGGAGTAAGAGTAAGGTATCTTCATTCTGATATTGACACGCTTGAGAGGGTAGAGATAATACATGATTTAAGAATGGACGTTTTTGATGTTCTTGTTGGTATAAATCTTTTAAGGGAAGGTCTTGATATTCCCGAGGTGTCGCTTGTAGCTATACTTGATGCCGATAAAGAGGGCTTTTTACGTTCTGAAACATCGCTCATACAAACAATAGGAAGAGCCGCAAGAAACTCCGAAGGACATGTTATTATGTATGCCGATACTGTAACGCGCTCTATGCGCTTAGCTATAGATGAGACTGAAAGAAGAAGGCAAATACAGCAAAAATATAATGAGGAGCATGGAATAACGCCAACAACAATACGCAAAGAAGTTTATGATGTTATAAAGGCTACTACGCCTATGGAGGAAAACGCCGTGTTTGGTTTTGACAAAGAACCAGAAAGCATGAGCGTTGAGGAGTTAAATAAAAATATAAACAAACTTGAAAAACAAATGAAAGCTGCGGCAAGAGATTTACAGTTTGAGGCGGCGGCACAAATAAGAGACAAAATATTAGAGCTAAAAAAATACATTTAAAATATTGGGTTCTTCCTTTCTTGAAAGAAAGCGAAAGAACTTTAACATTAATTATGTGTGTAAATGTTAATAGCAAAGCTGTTTTAATTTATGTTTAAATTAGGATACAAATGTGACTTTCTTGAAAGAAAGGAAGCGAAAGAACTTTAACATTAATTATGTGTGTAAATGTTAATAGCAAAGCTGTTTTAATTTATGTTTAAATTAGGATACAA
>CATJUP010000184.1 GCA_949743655.1 uncultured Eubacteriales bacterium | reverse complement strand
TTTTGTAAATAGTTTGGTATAATATAACGTATTGTTATTTAGTTGGTGTGTTTTGGAGGATTTATGAGAGTTATATCAGGAAAGGCGAGAGGCTGTAAACTTAAAGCCCCTGAGGGTACTTTAACAAGACCTACCGCTGACAGAATTAAAGAGACTCTTTTTAATATAATATCCGCTGATTTATACGACTGCTGTTTTCTTGATGTTTTTAGCGGAAGCGGCGCTATAGCTATAGAGGCTTTAAGCAGAAACGCCAAACAAGCTGTACTTATTGAAAACTCTAACGAGGCTGTATCAGTTATAAAGCAAAATTTAAACCACACAAAACTTTATGAGAATGCTGAAATATTAAAAAACGATGTTTTTGTTGCTTTAAAATTGTTAGGACAAAAAAAGAGAAGTTTTGATATTATATTTATTGACCCACCATATGCGTCTAATTTATATTTGAAAGTTATTGAGAACATAGTGCAGTTTGGCATACTTAACAAAAACGGATACATAATAGCTGAGTATTCGGCTAAAGACGAGCCGATAAATGCTGAAGGGCTTAAAATTTACAGGATAAAAGATTACAAAACAACTAAATTAGTCTTTTATAACTGGGAGGAAAATAATGATTAAGGCAATTTATCCAGGTAGCTTTGACCCGGTTACAAACGGGCATCTTGATATTATAAAAAGAGCTGCCAAACTTGTGGACAGGCTTATTGTAAGTGTACTTGAAAACCCGCATAAATCCTATGCCCTGTTTACTGTTGAAGAAAGAATAGCACATCTTAAACAAGTCACAAAAGATATAGGTAATGTTGAAGTGTCATCTTTTAAAGGTTTGCTTGTGGACTATGCCAAACAGATTGACGCTAATGTTGTTATACGTGGTTTAAGAGCTGTTACGGATTTTGAAAGTGAGTTTCAAATGGCGCTTACAAATAGAAGTCTTATGCAGGAACTTGAGACACTTTTTATACCAACAAGCATTGAATATTTGTATTTAAGTTCAAGCACACTTAAAGAGGTGGCTATGTTTGGCGGCAACATATGTTCTATGATACCATGTGATATAAAACAAGACGTGTTAGATAAATTCGCTAAGCAGGGGGAATAAATAAATGGACACAGTTTTTAAATTATTAGAGGAACTTGAGGATATTCTTGACGAGAGCCGTGCTGTGCCTTTTTCTAACAAAATAGCTGTAAATAAAGAAGAAATATACGAGATTATAGCCGAAATAAGACTTGGATTGCCAGACGATATAAAACAAAGTAAATTTATTGTTTCTGAAAGAAACCGTATACTTCTTGATGCCCAAAAAGAGGCCGAGGAAATTTTAGAGGCGGCTAACGACAAAATAGCTAAACTTATTGACGAGCATGAGATTTCAAGACAGGCTTATGAACACTCAAACCAGATATTAGATAACGCTAAAAAGAACGCTAAGCAAATGCGCATAGCGGCTAATGAGTATGCTGATGAGGTTTTGGCTCTTGCCGAAACTAAACTTAAAGATATGATGGAAACACTTAGGAGCGAAAGTATAGATATTGATAACTTTTTTAATAATAGCCTTAATGTTATATACGAAAACAGACAAGAACTTAGAGGAATTAACAATGAGAGGTAATTTTATATTAGCCCCTAAATAAATCGCGGGCTAATTTTTAATTGAAAAACAAAAAACTAAATTTATGATATATTAATATGATTAGAAACTGGAGGTATCGCTTTGGTTAGAAAAGCAAGGTATAAAAAAAGGAAAAAGGCGAGCCAAGAATATAATCATAACTTAGCTAAAAAAACAAAAAACTCTAAAGGCAAAAAAACAAAAAGGACTACAAAAAAATATCCTGCTCTTTTAAAATATAGAGCGCTTACGGTTGTTGTTTTTGCTATACTTTTGTTTTATTTGTTAGGATACATAACTGTTTTTGTAAATAAACCGTCAGTACCAACAGAAACCGTAAATTATGGTACAATAAATAATCCTCAGTCACTGCGCGGTATTATAGTAAGAGACGAAAATATTGTTAAAAGCTCTATGGATGGACAAGCATCATATAATTATGCCGAAAATAACAGAGTAGCAAAAAATGCTGTTGTTTGTACAGTTAAAGACACAGGTACATCTGATAATTTAGAAGAGCAGATTAAAAAAATAGATAAGGACATATTAACAGCTCAAGGAGCGAGAAAGGATATATCTAAAAACAGAGATGAAATAGAAAAAATTGAGGCAAATATAACAAATGTTATAGATAACACAGTTTATAAATTTTCCGCTGGTGCTATATGCGATATGTACTCATTTAAAACTAATGTGGAAAACTATATTGATATGAGAAATGAAATACTTATAAATGAGATAACAAACAGTACATCAGAACTTAAAGAACAACGAAAAGAATATCAAAAAGAACTTTCGGGAAGTATTTGTGAATATAGGGCGGAAAACAGTGGAATTATGTCTTTTATGATTGACGGGTATGAGGATAAACTAACACCTGAAAATTTGGAGAGTATAACTAAAGAACAGATAGAAACAGATATAGTACCTGAATATATATCAAAAAGCGTATTTGTTAAAAATGAGGAGCCTATTTTTAAAATAGTAAAAAGTAACAAATGGTATATAGCATCTTATTTGCCAAATGAAATAGCAGCAACGTGGCAAGTTGGCGATAAAATAGAGATAAATACTGTTTATGATGATGAAACATTAAATGTTGAGATGAATGTTGAAATTGAGAGACTTGGAGAGAAAGAAACTTTTGTCGTTTTAAGCTCTTATGAAAATATTATTGACTTTTTACCTTTAAGAACACTTTATTTTAACATAAGCCACAGTGGTTTTACAGGGCTTAAAATACCTAACACGGCTATTATTGAAAAAACATTTCTTAAAATACCTGCAAGCTATATTATTAAGAATATGGAAAATAATGCCGTAAAACTTAAAAGTGGAGCAGGAGAGCAGATTATAAACGTTAATATATTTACTACCGATGAAGAATACGCTTATATACTTCAAGATTACAAAACACTCAAATTGGGTGATGTTATATCATTAGAGAATAATGACTTTACTATAAGTGAAGTTGAGAACTATAAATGTGTTTATGTGGCTAATAGTTCAATGGCTAATTATGCTGTTATAGATATTATTGGACAAAATTCGGAGTATTCTGTTGTAAAACCGTCTTCAGGTAGCTATGGTTTGAAAGTTTATGACAGAATTGTATCTGATGCTAAATCGGTTGAGAATGATGACGCGCTAAACTGAAAGGAGAGATATTAATTATGCCGTCTATTAAAGAAAATATTGATATTATTAATTCTAATATACAGTCTGCTTGTGAAAGAAGCGGAAGAAAAAGAGAAGACGTTTTATTTTTGGTTGTAAGTAAAACTATAGACGTAGAAAGAATAAAAGAGGCTACAGCTTGTGGTATGACAAGCCTTGGCGAGAACAAAGTTCAAGAAATAATGGATAAGTACGAGCCTATGGGAAAAGATATAAAATGGCATTTAATAGGACATTTGCAAACAAACAAAGTAAAATATATTATAGACAAGGTAGAAATGATACATTCAGTTGAAAGCGTTAAATTAGCCGAGGAAATAAACAAAAGAGCCGCTGCCAAAAATATTATGGCTAATGTGCTTGTGGAAGTAAATATAGCTAATGAGGAGTCTAAATTTGGCATTAAGCCAGAAGATTGTGAAAAATTTATACAAGAAATAAGTTTATTCCCTAATATAATTATAAAAGGACTTATGACAGTTGCTCCTATTGTCGATAAAGCGGAGAAAAACAGGAAATATTTTAGACAAATGAGAGAATTAATGGTTGACATTAATAGCAAGAATGTACATAATGTTAATATGACCGAATTATCAATGGGGATGACAGGAGATTACGAAGTGGCTATTGAGGAAGGGGCTACTATAGTAAGAATAGGAACAGGGGTTTTTGGTGAAAGAGTTTATCCAAACAAAAACTTACTTTAGGAGGAATACATATTGGGTTTAATAGATAAGTTTAGAGATATTTTTGGCGGAGATTATGATGATGACGATGAAGATTACGAAGAGTATGATGAGTATGATACAGATTATGATGTTCGCCCAAAAAGCAATAGAGATGATTACTCACAAAGATTTAACCAACAGCCTCAAAGAATGACATCAGCACAAAGTAGTCGCCGAAATACATCGCAGGTTGTAAGCATACACACAAATGTTCAAATGCAGGTGTGTATTATTAAACCAGAGTGTTATGAAGATGCTCAGCAGATTTGTGATGAGGTTAAAGCAAGAAAACCGGTTGTTGTAAACCTTGAGAAGGTTGAGTATCCTATAGCTCAAAGAATAATGGACTTTTTAAGTGGGACATGCTATTCTCTTAATGGTACTATACAAAGGGTAGCTAATAACATATTTGTTATAGCGCCAGAAAACGTTGATGTATCAGGCGACTTTAAAGAGGAGTTAAAAACAAAGGGAATTATACTTCCATGGGCGAGTCAGGGAAAATAATATTTTTAGCCGGAGAAGAATATGCAGAGTTTATTAATTCAAACTGTGGATAAGTTTTTTGATGTTATATATTTTCTTATACTTATAAGAATAATTTTGTCATGGATACCTGTATTAAGAGACACAAAGTTTGGCGATATAATTTATCAGCTTACAGAACCAATACTTGGTCCAATACGTTCTATGATTAACAACTCACCTATAGGGGGAGGAATGCTCCTTGATTTTTCCCCTGTTATAGCTTTATTTATTATGCAAATAATTTGTAATGTTTTGAAAGCTGTTATAGTATGGATTTTATAAGCAGGTGATAATTATTTGAATAACCAAATAGATAGCCTTAAAAATGATATATATATTAGAATAAATGATATGGCGCGCAGTTGTGTTAATAAAAATAACTACGTGTTTTCTGACTATTTTAATCCTTCAGAGGCAGAGTATGTATTTAAGGCTGTTGATAAATTATATGACGTAAAATATATGGTTTTTGGCGGAAATGACCAGTGCGAAAGACGTATTATAGGATTTTGCCCTGTTTATTTGGCTCTTTATGAACAACTTTTTCCGCTTAATGCAGTAAAAATAGGTTTAAATAAAAAATTCTCTACAGATGTAAGTCATAGGGATTACTTAGGTTCTATTATTGCTCTTGGCATTGACCGTCGCAAAATTGGCGATATACTGATTTTTGATGGCAGTGCCATTTGTTATGTAAAAAAAGAAATTTCAGATTACATAGCGAGCAATATTACAAAAATTGGCAAAAATAGTGTGGCTTTTACTGAGGTTTTGAATATTGGGGAATTTGAGCTTAAAGAGCCTAAAACAGAGGAGAAAAGTTTTACCGTACCTTCTTTAAGACTTGATGTTATAGCGGGAGGCGCTTTTAATATAGCAAGAGGTAAAATAAAAAATATTATTGAAAGTGAGCGTGTTTTTGTAAATTTTGTTACTGAAACATCTGTTTCAAAAAATATAAATGAAAATGATATTATTACTGTAAGAGGTTTTGGAAGGATTAAAGTTTTGTCTGTCAATGGGCGCACAAAAAAGGAACGTATAAGTATTACAGTGCTTAAATATGTGTGAAAGGTGATTTAATTGAATACTATTTATGTTAAAACAGAAACTAAAAAGTACCCTATATATATTAAATATAATTTTTCTGGATTTAGCGATGCTGTTTTAGAAAATGGTATAGGGGGAAATAAACTTTTTATAATAACCGACAGTAATGTTGGCAAAATTTATGTTGATGAACTAAAAAAAGAGGCAGAAACTGTTTTTGATGAAATATATGTTTATACATTTAATGCCGGTGAGAAAAACAAAAATTTAGATACTATTAATGAGTTTTACGACTTTTTTTTAAAAAATCTTGCTGACAGAAAGTCTGTTGTGGCTTGTCTTGGCGGTGGTGTATGCGGTGATATGGCAGGTTTTGCTGCGGCGACATATTTAAGAGGAATTAAATTTATTCAAATACCCACATCTCTTTTAGCGCAAGTAGATAGTTCTGTGGGTGGTAAAGTTGGTGTCGATTTTAAAGGACATAAAAATATAATAGGCGCTTTTTATCAACCCGATTTTGTTTACATAAGTGTGGAAACTCTCAGCACTCTTCCTCAAAGAGAATTTAATTCTGGAATGGCTGAGTTTATTAAATATGGTCCAATAAACTCTTATAAATTTTTTGAGTATATATCAGACAACAGAGAGGCTATTAAAGAACGTGACAAAGACACAATGGGTATATTAATTAGAAAGTGCTGCGAAATAAAAGCCGATATTGTATCAAAAGATGAAATGGAAAGCGGTTTGAGGGAAATACTTAATTTTGGACATACTATAGGTCACGCTATAGAAAGCAGAAAATTTTTTGAGTTTCTTCATGGGGAGTGTGTGGCTTTAGGAATGAGAGCAATGTTTGCTCTTTGCTTAAAAAATGGTACTGTAAGCAGGGGAGAGCACAACGCGTTTTTAGAGCTATTGGATTATTTTGAACTTCCATCTGAAGTTAGTGATTTAGCCGCAACTGATATTTACAAACAGATGTTTTTTGATAAAAAAGTTAAAAATAATAAAATTAATTTTATAACGCTTAAAAGTTTTGGAGAGCCTGTTGTAACTTCAAAAATAAGTGAAGAGGATATATTTAATACTATTAACACTATTTTAGATTAAACGGGTGATATGATATGGCACTTGTAGCTATTTTAGCTTTTGTACTTACAATAATAGACCAGATAAGTAAATTTATGGCTGTTAAATATTTAAAACCTTTGGGGAGTATTAGTTTTATAAAAAATGTAATTAATCTAACATTTGTTGAAAATCGAGGAGCGGCGTTTGGAATATTAAACGGCGCAAGGTGGTTTTTTGTTATAATTACAATAATTGTTACAGTTGGCTTTTTTATTTATTTAAAAAAATATATGCCGCCAAACAAAGAGTATAGATATGTTAAAGCGGCTTTAATACTTATATTAGCGGGCGCTTGGGGAAATGCTATTGACAGAATAATAAGAGGATATGTTGTGGACTTTTTTGAGTTTACTTTTATCCAGTGGCCTGTGTTTAATATGGCGGATATATATGTAGTA
>CATJUP010000183.1 GCA_949743655.1 uncultured Eubacteriales bacterium | reverse complement strand
TTAAGCATTTTTTTTGCGTACTCAATAAATTTAGTGGCGGCGGGTGACGCACTTGATATTGAGTAAAGACCTATGCCCAATGTTCTTTCAAAATGCGGATTAAGCGGAACTACTTCCACATTTTGAAAATGCCGTTTTGTTATAAGTTCAGGCAGTATACTAATTCCCAAACCATTTTCAACCATACTCATTATAGCTATATCATCTTTTGATGAGAACTTAATATTTACATTTATATTGCTTTTTTTAATCACTTTCTCAACATCACAGTCGTTGTCTTTATCCATTGCCGCTATTATAAATGGTTTGTTCTCAAATGCTGTTATATCAAAACTTTTTTTGCCGTTTAAATTATAATCTTTTGGCAAAACAGCCATCATTGAGTCTTTACATAGTGATATGTATTCAAACTCATCATTTTCTTGTATGCTTGTAAGACCTAAATCAACTGTATGGTCAAGTATCCAGTCATGGATTTCCTGTATACTTCCTTCTTTAAGGTCAATTTTGATTTGTGGATAGTCTTGCTGAAATGATTTTAAAACAGGAGAAAGCATATTTATAGATATACTTTGAAATGTGCCTATTGTTATATGACCCTTTGTAAGCCCTTGTATTGAGGATATTGTCTCATAAAGTTTTTCTATTCCGAGAGCGGTTTCTTTAGCCGCTGAAATAAGCATTTTTCCCTCTGGCGTTAGTAACACGCCTTTTTTTGCGCGATAAAAAAGTTTAAAACCAAGCTCGCTTTCTTTTCTGTTAAGTATATGGCTAAGTCCGCTTTGGGTATAGCCTAACTTTTCAGCCGCTTTTGTTATATTTTGGCAAGCCGCTATTTCTATAAATATTTTGGTAAACGTATAATCCATTTTATGCCCTCCCCATGTATAAATGACATGATAAACATTAATAATTGGCTATTTACTTATGGATAAATATTATTATAATTAGTATTGTAAATGATTTCAAGCAAACTATTAACAGTATATATATATTTTAAAAAGGAGTGTATTTAAAATGGCAAGATTAGTACCAAAAGCAATTACTTTTGACGTTTATGGAACACTTATTGACTGGGAAGGAGAAATTCAAGATTTCTTCAAAAAATTCCTTGACAAAAAAGGTATTACAACAGCTACACCTTATCAGGTTCAGCAAAGATGGGAAGTACTTCAGTTTGATTACATAAAAACTTACAGACCATATCGTCAAGTTTTAAAAGACACACTTGCTATTACTTGCAAAGATTTTGGTTTTGATTTTACAGATGAGGATTGTGAGGAGTTTTCACAGTCAATGTCTCATTGGAGAGCTTTCCCTGACACAGTTGAGGCTATTAAAGAGCTTAGAAAATACACAAAATGCGTAATGCTTACAAATACAGATAATGATATTATTAGAGCTACACTTTCAAATGCTGGTATTGAGGTTGATGATATTATTACTGCTGAGGATGCTCAGTGCTACAAACCTTCTCATGGCGGTTTCCTTCTTTCACAGAAAAAACTCGGGCTTACTGTTGATGAGATGATGCACGCTGGATTTGGATTTAAATACGATGTTGTACCTGGCAATGAGCTTGGATATAGAACAATTTGGGTAAATCGTCAGGGTATTGTAAGACCTATTGATGGTATAAGCGGCGATATGCTTAAATATTGTAAAGAAGACATTATGTGTGGTGACCTTAAAACACTTGCTTACATTATTAAAGGTATGCACGCTACAGATGTTGAAAACGGCGAGGCTTAATATAATAAATTTAAAAATAAAACCGCGTATTATGTGCGGTTTTTATTATGTCAAAAAACATTGGGACTTTAATTTTTTTATTAAAAGAAAAGAACTTAAAAGAACTTTAAACGGACAAGACTGCGTGTTTTATGTACGGGTAAGGCTGGTGGATTTATGACTATTGAGATTTTAAAAAATGATTTTTTTATATGCAAATTAAATGATATAAGTGATATTGATTTTAAATATAATTTTGTTTTCGCCGCTAAAACGGATAATGAAATTTCGTTGGTGTGCGAAGTTCCTCCAGATAACTGCAAAAATGTTGATGCTAACTGGAGAGCTTTTAGAATAGCTGGAACGCTTGATTTTTCGCTCAAAGGCATATTATACAAAATATCCAAAATACTGTATGAAAATAACATAGGTATATTTGTTGTATCAACATATGACACAGATTATATATTAGTTAAAAATACTGATTTAAAAAAGGCTGAGAAAAGCCTTTTAGATAATGGGTATAAATTTAATTGGATTTAAAATAATTAATTCTTCTTCCTTTCTTGAAAGAAAGGAAGCGAAAGAACTTTAACTTTTAACCATTGTACGAAATGATATTGGCAGAACTGATTTAGTTTATGTTTATGTAACAAAATACGTTTTATATTTCTTGAAAGAAAGGAAGCGAAAGAACTTTAACTTTTATTAGTATGTGCAAGAATTAGTAGCAAAGCTAATTTAGTTTATGTTTACACAGCAAACACATGTTTTGTATTTCTTGAAAGAAAATGAAAGAACTCTAAACAAAAAATTATGTTTCATAAATTATTTATTTTGTTTTTATACAAGAACGTGAGTTTAAGTTAAAGTTTTTTGTATTACTTTGAGTAAAGATTTGACCATAACAAATTGAATAGCGGCATAGCCACTATTTCTCTGGTCTGTAAAAATTTATTAACAACAAAAAAACAAGCGAATATACATACAGCCATTATGATTGGGTATAACAATCAAAGCCAACAAAAATTGGGATTTCCGTTTAAACAGAAACCCCAATTTTTTATTATGACAAATATTTTTTTACTCTCTCTCGTCAGCTTTGGCTATATATTCTCTTATTACATCACATGAATGATTAAAAAGTTCTTTTTCATCTTGTGTAAGAGATATTTCTATTATTTCCTCAACACCGTCTTTACCTATTACACAGGGTACACCAGCCGACACGCCAGTTTGTCCATACTGTCCTTTTAACAAAGGCGATACTGGCATTATGCGTTTTTCGTCTCTTAACACAGCTTTAACTATGCTGCATGTGGCAAGTGCTATACCAAACTCGGTACACGATTTGCCGTTTACTATCTCAAAGCCTCCTTGACGTACTTCTGCCATTATTTGTTCTTTGTCAATTTTGCCAAATGTATCCGGAAATGCTTTTTTCATATCATCGAATGATTTTCCGCCAAAACTTACATGAGAAAATGGCACCATTGATGAGTCGCCATGTTCACCCATACAGTAAGCCTGTATTGAATTGCGATTATAACCAGTTTTTTCCGAAAGTATTCTTTTAAGGCGGCTTGTGTCAAGCGATGTTCCTGTGCTAAAAACATGGTTTTCTGGAATATCAAGACGTTTTCTTATATAATCGCCAACTATATCCGCTGGATTTGATATACTTATAACTATACCGTTAAAACCACTGTTTTTAAGTTTTGGCACAATGTCTTGAAGTATTTCTATTGTCTCGTCAAACATTTGAAGTCTTTTTTTGCCTGGAACAGGCTGTGTTCCTGCCGATATAACAACAACATCAGCATATTTACAGTCGTCATAGTCTCCTAAACGTACAGATATATTTTCTTCAACAGAACTTACACTGTCATAAATATCAAGTGCATGTGCCGCCGCCTTTTTTTTGTCAATATCAATAAACACAATATCATCGGCAACATTTCTCATAACAAGGCTTGAGGCAACATGGCTGCCTACATGACCAGCGCCTATAATAACAACTTTTCTTGTTTTTATACCCATTTTAATAACCTCCCAATTATTATATTTTTAAAAGCGGAATAATTCCGTTTATATAAATGTAAATTCAAAAATATTTAATTAACAAATACAATAGCACAATTATATTTATATTTCAATTATGTATAAAAATTAATTTCAATTTAGCGCTTTAAAGTTTTTAAGTTTTACACTTTAAAGTATTGAATTTAAAAATATGATATGTTATAATCATAAAATCAATTTATTTTGATAAAGTTAAATTCTGGGGAGGAATATAATAATGAAAAAATTTAAGTTTATTGTTTCAGCATTTACTATAGCTGCTATAGTGTTTTCAGTTGCGGGCTGTGATAATTCATCAAACAGTAGTGCGCCGGTGTCTTCGTCAAGTGGCTCGGCATCATCAAGCGCGCCTGCGGCTGATGACCAGATTAAAATTGGTATATTGCAGTTAAGTGAGCATGTGGCACTTGATAGCTGTCGTCAGGGATTTATTGATTATCTTGCTCAAAATGGATATGTTGACGGCGAGAAAATTGTTATTGACTATCAAAATGCCCAAGCTGACCAGTCTAACCTTAAAACAATAAGTCAGCAGTTTGTAAATAATGAGTATGATTATATTTTGGGAATATCAACACCAGCCGCTCAGTCTTTGGCTACCGAAACACAAGAAATACCTATAATAGGAACAGCTATTACTTCTTTTGAGGCGGCAGGACTTGTTGAAAGCAATGATAACCCTGGCGGAAATGTATCTGGTGTAAATGACGAGACACCTATAGAGGAACAAATGGCACTGCTTAAAGAAATATTGCCTAATGCCCAAACAGTTGGTGTTATGTACAACTCAAGTGAGATAAACTCACAGGTTCAGGCAGAAAGAGCGCAAGCGGCAGCAGAGGCTTTGGGGCTTAATGTGGAAGTTTCTACAGTTACAAATTCAAACGATGTAGCTCAAGCTGTAGAAACAATGGTTGAAAAAGTGGATGTTTTGTATCTTCCTACAGACAATACATTTGCTTCAACAATGGCAACAGTTGGTCAAATTTCTGAAACAAGCAAAGTGCCTGTAATGGCGGGTGAGTCATCAATGTGTATAAATGGCGGACTGGCTAGTGTTGGTCTTGATTTTTATCAGCTTGGACTTCAAACAGGAGAGTTTGCTATAAAACTTTTTGAAGGCGGAGATATATCAACAATGCCTGTTGAATATCCTAAAACAAGCAGCATAACTTTAAATAAAGAATTTGCCGATACAATAGGTTTGGAAATACCTCAAAGTGTGCTTGACAAAGTTGATTTCTTTGTTGAAAACGGCGAGTTTGTACCAGCTAAATAAAGTTTAATACTAATTAAAACCACCCTTAAAGGGTGGTTTTAATTTAGTTAGAGGGGATTAAATGGGTAAAAAAATTAGTTTTAATTCAAATCAAATTAATATATTAAACTAACAAATATTTATAGGGCTTTATGCGCTTTTTTTGTTGCCATAATTAGATTTATAAGGAAGTACAAGAACTTTAATACCTGAGTGATTTACTAAATATGGTACAAAAAAGTTAGGTAAATTATATTTGTTAGGATTTGTTAAAATTATTGTGTCAACGGCATTATCTTTAGCAAACTGTACAATTCTTTGGGCGTTATCTGTGTCTATAAAAATATGTTTATTAACTTTATATTTATTTAATATTGAAGATATTTTGTTAAACACAGGCATTTTATCTTTGGTTATAATTTTTTTGTCAACAGATGTTATAGTATAAGGATAATGGTCATTAATAACAGTAACAGCCTCAATCTCAACTTCTTCAGGCAAATAATTATTAACTATAAACTCTGCCAAAAACTGGTTAAACTCCGCTTTGGATTTATCAACAACTAATAAGAGTTTTTTCATAAAATATAACCTCCTTAAATTTAAAATTCATATGTTTTGTATTATTCATATTATGTATACATTATACAATCGGTGTTTTTATTTGTCAATATATAATTTATAAATTAATTGTTTTTTATAAAAAACAAAATTTTTGTGTTTTTATATTATATGTATATAATTTTGTAAATAATTAAAAAAAGTAATAACCCACTATATTGTGGGTTATTGGTTATGTTAAACTAAGGGGCGTTAGTTTAACATGTATATAAAAATATGTTAAAAGGGGATAACATTTATGGAAGTATAATTACAGGACAGTGGGCAAATTTAGAAACGTATTTTGATACAGAACCAGATATTTTTTTAATTCCTTCTTTAGTTGCTCTTGCCATTACTATTGTATCAATATTATTTTCAAATGCAAAACTAACAATTTCTTCTTTAGCTGATTTACTTGTGACAACTGTTTTTTCTACATCAAAATTTTTAAGCTCATTATCTGTGTTGTCAATAGCTTTTAGAACATTTTTATTGGCTTTTTCGCTTTCACCAGTATTTGAGAAACCGTGATAAAAATCCTCATTTACATTTAAAACATATATTTTAGTATTGTCGGTGTTAAAGTTTTCAACTATATATTTGCAGGATTCTAAACTTTTGTTTGTTCCGTCAATAGGCAATAATATTTTTTTCATACTCAGCATCTCCCTCTACAAAATTATTAAAATTATTTTTTGGTAGTACAAATACTGTACGGTCTGAATGTCTGACCAAATATGATATAAAAACATTATGTGATATATCATATTTATTTGGTTTTGTGAGTATTATGTCGTTAATGTTATTCTCTTTAATAAAATACATAGCTTCTTTAGCACTGTTAGCGCCTATAAGTACATGTTTGTTTATTTTGTAGTCTTTTAAAATAGAGCAAACTTTATTAAAAACGGGCATTGTGTTTTTTATGAGCTCTTTTTTATCAATTTGAGACATAACATAAGAGTAATTATCATTGAGAATTGTGACAAGCTCCAATTCAACTTCTTTAGAGGAGTAATTGTTAATTAAAAACTCTACTGATGTTTTGTCAAGTTCGGGTTTGGTTATAAACAATAGTACTTTTTTCATAAAACCGCCTCCTAAAATAAGAGTGACTAAACATATGCTGTTTAAAATTCATATTACGTATTTATTATATTAAACATCGTATGTTTTGTCAACAGAGTTATAAAAAGTATATTGTATACATTTAATATTTAAGTATTAAAGCTAATTTGTAAAAAACTGTTATAATAACAGTTTTTATTACTAAATTTAATTATCAGAAAAAATTACAAAACTTATATTAACTTTACAAGTATATTGACGATATTAATTATAGTTGGTCAGTAAAGTATAATTGATTAACTAAAATTCATGGATGAATTTTAAATTGACATAGAATGGACTCTATTATATTTATTTTTTAATTCTAATAACTCCCTTTTTGGGTTCTGTCAAAATAAAATTCCCCAGTGTTTTTTAACTTAATTAAATTTGGTTTTAACATCCGCTAATGTTTAATTGGGCCCAAAACTAAGCGAATGTTTAAAATAAATATTATTAATTTCTTTTAAGGCGGAAAAAGGACTTTTCCGTTATATACAAGGAGGTATATTTTTATGAGAATTCAACACAATATCGCAGCTCTTAACTCTTACAGACAATTAAACGGAAACAACAACGCTCTTTCTAAAAACCTTGAGAAACTTT
>CATJUP010000182.1 GCA_949743655.1 uncultured Eubacteriales bacterium | reverse complement strand
TTATAAATAAAACTTTAGATTTAAAAAATTTGTTTTATTGAATTAATTAGTTTTTGTTTATTTTTATAAATTGTAAAAAATAATATTTATATTGTTAAAGTACAAATTTTGCTATATTATAGGAGAATAGAATGTTTAAAACATAAAATATATTTTAAATTTTTTATTTATATTTTTGTTTTTGTAAAGCTATAACTATTCGCAAAACTATCCTTTTGCGAATAAATATAAATGTAAACAAAACAAGTTTTTTAATCCCTTTTCACTATTAAATTTAATAAAATTAAAGCCGTTAGATTTTACTCCAACGGCTTTATATTTTAGTTCTCAGAAACATTATTTGCATCTGAAATTGTAATTGTAACTGTCATAGCCTTATTTTCTCTTATAACATTTAAAGAAGCTGTTTGACCTATATCTAATTTAGAAATCTCTTCTTGTAATGAATTCATATTCATAACTGTTTTGTCGTTTATAGCCGTAATAATGTCACCAGGCATTAAACCGCATTTTTCGGCAGGAGTTCCCTCAATTATCTGTCTTACAAGCACGCCTATAGGCAATCTGTAAAGCTGTGCTAACTCATCTGTAATATCCGAGCCCATTATACCAATATAAGGTTTTGGCTGAGTTCCTTCTTCTTTTAACTTTTTCATTATCTCACTTACAGTATTACTTGGTATGGCATATCCCATGCCCTCAGCTATACTTGTATCTGTTTTAGCAGTATTAATACCTATTACTTCTCCGTCATAATTTACAAGTGCTCCTCCACTGTTACCAGGATTTATAGGAGCGCTTGTTTGAATGACAGTTAGTTGTTTTCCGTCAATATTTACTAACTTATTCAATACGCTTACCATTCCGTCTGTCGCACTTTTTCCACTTCCTAAAGCATTTCCTATAGCTATTACACTTTCTCCAACATTAAGCTTATCAGAATTGCCAAATTCGGCTATGCTGTATTTAACGCCAACAGCACTTAAATCGCTTTTTAATGCCTTTATTACAGCTATATCATTGCTTGCGTCTGTGCCTACAACAGTAGCGTTTATGCTTTCGTTTCCAGTAACTGATATAGCTATTGTTTTAGCACTGTTTACAACATGCTCATTAGTTACGATATATATATACTCTTCATCTTCATCAAATATAACTCCAGAGCCGGCTCCAGAACTCTCATAAGGTATTCTCATACCTAAATAATTAGTTACACCAGATATATTTATACTTATATTTACTATTGATGGATATGCTTTATTTATAACGGCTACAGCACCATTTGATGAATTTGACGAAGCCAATAATTTATTCTCGCTGCCTGTATCAAACGCTGATAAAACACTACTTTGTTCTTGTGATGTTCTTTCAATTTCAGGCATATCATCTTGATTTTTAACATCTATATAAGATATAACACTGTTTGTTATAGAATATCCTGCTCCTATACCTATGCCGCCAAACAAACTTACCGCAACGCACGCCGCTATTACTTTTTTAAATCCCCCCTTTTTCTTTTTTACGGTTTCTTTGTAATAACTATCCTTAATTGGTTCGTAAGGAGCTCTGTTTTGATAAATATTTTCATATTTATCATTTTCGCTGTAATTTTGGTTACTGTCATTTTCGTTGTCATTTATTATTGTTTTATTATCAACATATTCTGTGCTGTCATCGGTTTTAGAATTTTCATAATCATCATAAAAGTGATTTTTGATTTCCATGTCATCATTATCTTTATTAAACATATATATTACCTCCAACAAATATTTTATATATTAAATTTTATTTAAGAATGATTATAGTATCTAATTTTGAATTATTTATGAATTTGTTGTTAATAATTAATGTAAATTAGAATATATTATAAAGCTCTCTGTTAAGAAGTATGGTGTTAAATAACTTTTCGTTTATTACTTTGGTGTATTCCTCATTTTCTTTATTAAAATTTATATTATTATTATCATTATTTTGTTTATCAAACATATTTTAACCTCCTCTAAATTATTTTATAAGTTAAAAGTTTTATTTAACTTTATGTTATAGACATTAATTTTATCATTTAACATATTTCAATTATAGCGCGATATTTTGAATTATTTATGAATTTGTTGTAAAAAATGATTTAACATGCTTTATCTCTTGCAAAATTAAATATAAAGTAGTATCTTATACATATTAATTTTAATAATAAGGAGAAACAACATGAAAAAATTGATATTTATAACAATTTTAACACTGCTTTTGTTTGGCTGTTCAAATTCTGAAAAAGGTCATGAGGTTGTTCTTGATGAAATTGGCTTAACATATACTACTCCAGCAGAGTGGATAGAGTTTGAAACTTCTAATATATACCCTCTTACAATACAGTCAAATGGTACTTTAGCAAGAATAATATACAATTATATAAAAGCTGACGATATTGAAAAACTTAATGATGTTTCGGATAGTGGTTCTTATACAGATTATCTTACGCCTATATGCGAAATTATGGTTGCCACTCAAGAAAATTACGATACACTTGATAATATAACGTCTCTTTATAGTAGTTCTGAAAAAGTATCACAGCAAGGTGAATATTGCTATTATGTACTTTATAATTGTTCCAAAAATAATCTTGACGGTAAAGACGCTGAAAACTTTAAAATACTTTCAAACTCTGTTCCTAAACTTATAGAAAGTATATCAACTAAGGATTTTAATCCAGATGACGTAAAACCTATTATTGATGATGTAACAATGTATTTAACATTTGATACCAAAACTTTAGAGGGTGAAAGTATAAATAGCTCTGTATTTTCTCAATATGATGTTACAATGGTTAATTTTTGGGGAACGTACGCCATTGATAAATCAAATGAACAAAAAGTGCTTCAGGAAGTATATGAGAACTGTGGCGATATAAAAGATAAAAAAGTAAATGTTATAAATGCTATAGTAGACACACCAGACGAAATAAATGAGGAAATAGTTAAACAGTTAAAACAAGAAGCTAAAGGAACATTTACAACTATAGTTATGGATAATACACTGGCTAACTGGGCTGTTGACAATCTTGAAGGAGTACCTACAACAGTGTTTGTTAATTCTGACGGAAAAATAATAAGCGAACAAATTAAAGGTGCTAAATCAGCCGAAACATATATGTCTCAAATAAATGAAATGCTTGGAGGAATTTGAATTGAACGAATTTGAAAAAGCTCTTAATCAAGAGCTTTATTATGCTGCTGACTTGGAGCTTTTTAAAATGCGTATTAAATGCAAAGAAAAATGCTTTGAGTATAACAACACAAATCCTGCTGAAATTAAAAAATTGGATAAACTTATAAGAAATATTTTTGCTTCTGTTGGAAATAACTGTATTGTTGAACAGCCGTTTCATTGCGACTATGGTATTAATATATCATCTGGCGATAATTTGTTTATAAATTATAACTGCGTTATACTTGATTGTAATAAAGTTACATTTGGAAACAATGTGTTTATAGCGCCTAATTGCGGTTTTTATACCGCTGGTCACCCTATTGATTATAAAACACGAAATACTAATATTGAGTACGCTAAACCTATAAATATACAAGATAATGTTTGGCTCGGCGCTAATGTGTGTGTTCTTCCGGGGGTAACAATAGGTAATGGCTGTGTTATAGGTGCTGGAAGTGTTGTAAAAAATGACATACCTCCAAATTCTCTTGCGTATGGAAACCCATGTGTTGTCATTAAAAAAATAAATCAATAATCATTAAAGGAGCTTATGCTATGAACATTATAGACGCCATTATAAATATTGTAAACAATCCTGTTACACAGCTTGTAAGCTGTTATCAGGGCAAAAACAGAGCTAATAATGCCGGAGATGCTTTAGAAGAGTATGTTAAAGATATTTTTGCAAACACTTTTGAAATATCTGAAAAAGAACGTATTAATAAAATAAACGAGGTTTTCTCATATTTAGGAAACAATTCAAATCCGCCAGATGCTATGTTAAAAAATGGTGACGCAATAGAAGTGAAAAAAATTGAAAGCGATAACTCAGCTCTCGCTCTAAACAGCAGTTATCCAAAACATAAATTGCTTGCGTCAAATCATATGATTTCCGCCGCCTGTAAAAAAGCTGAAAACTGGATTGAAAAAGATATAATTTATTTTGTTGGTGTTGTAAAACAAAACAAATTAAAACATATTTGCATGGTATATGGTGCTGATTACTGCGCCGCTGATGATAGCTATAAATGTATTAAAAACACAATAAAAAATGGAGTTGAGGCAATACCTGGTGTAGAATTTGCCGAAACTAAAGAACTGGGACATATTAATAAAGTAGACCCTCTTGGTATTACATATATGCGTGTTAGAGGCATGTGGGGAATTGAGAACCCATGGAAAGTTTTTGACTATGTTTTTAAAAGAGATTTTTCAAAAGACTTTACTTTTATGTGTATAATTAACGACACAAAGTGGAACACGTTTTGTAATAGAGATAAGTTAATTGATTTAGCTAATTTTGAGCCTAATTTAAATATAAAAGATGTGAAAATTAAAAACCCTAATAATCCCACACAGCTTAATAAAGCCAAACTTATAAGTTTTAGCCGATAAGGAGGACAAAATGAGAATTATAAGTTTGTTTAGTGGCTGTGGTGGTTTGGATTTGGGTTTTGAGAAGGCTGGATTTGAAATTTTAGTAGCTAATGAGTTTGACAAAACAATATGGGAAACATTTAAAATAAACCACCCTAATACAGAACTAATTGAAAAAGACATACGTGATATAAAAGAAAATTACTTTCCAGATAATATTGATGGAATAATAGGAGGACCACCATGTCAGTCGTGGTCAGAGGCTGGCGCTTTGCGTGGTATTAACGATGATAGAGGAAAATTATTTTTTGATTATATACGTATACTAAAATCTAAACAACCTAAATTTTTTTTGGCTGAAAATGTCAGCGGTATGTTATCAAACAGACATTCAACGGCAGTAAAAAACATAATAAATATGTTTGAAAACTGTGGCTATGATGTTTCTATAACACTTGTAAACGCTAAAGATTACGCTGTGGCACAGGAAAGAAAAAGAGTTTTTTACATAGGATTTAGAAAAAATTTAGGAATTAATTTTGAGTTTCCAAAAGGTTCTACATCAAAAAATGAGAATAAAATAACATTACGGGATGTTATTTGGGATTTAAAAGAAACAGCGGTTAAAGCCGCTGATAAAAACAAACATAACTTAGATGCTATAAATAATAACGAATATTTTTTTGGAGATTACTCCCCTATTTTTATGAGCAGAAACAGAGTAAAAACATGGGACGAGCAAGCATTTACAATACAAGCCTCTGGTAGACAATGCCAACTTCATCCACAAGCCCCTAAAATGGTTAAGTTTGGAAAAGACGATTATCGTTTTGTTGACGAGAAAGAAAGTTTGTACAGACGTATGACAATAAGAGAAATAGCACGAATACAATGTTTTCCGGATAGTTTTAAATTTATATATTCTAATACAAACGATGCCTATAAAATGATTGGAAACGCTGTTCCTGTAAATTTAGCATATGAAATTGCCTGTGCCATAAAAAAAGTATTAAACTAAACGGAGGAAAAAAATGATAAGAAAAATAGAACAAAAGGATAGACAAAATTATATAGAAATGGTAAAGGATTTTTATAATTCTGGCGCGGCTATAGCCCCTGTACCTCAACAACATATAGAAAATATGTTTAACGAGCTTATATCATCAGATAGATATGCTGAATGTTATTTTATAGAAAATAATAATGAGTCTGTTGGTTTTGGACTTTTAGCTAAAACGTTTTCACAAGAAAGCGGCGGAATTGTAGTATGGCTTGAGGAACTTTATATAAAGCCCGAATACAGAAGTTTGGGATTTGGAAAAGAGTTTTTTGAATTTATTTTTAAAAATTATGACTATGCTACACGTTTTAGACTTGAAACAGAACCAGATAATTTTAGAGCCATAAAACTTTATAAAAGTTTGGGGTTTGAGCCTTTTGAGTACATACAATTTAAAAAAGGGAAATAAATACCTTAATTAAATATTTTTACATAAAAAACAAGCGGACTTTTATAACCCGCTTGTTTTTGTGTTATAAAAATTTGTAAAAAACAATTTTATACTAACATGTCTATAACGTGTGGCATTCCGTCAGAAGAAACGCTAACAGCGTCAGCCATGTCCATTAAGTTTTCTACTAAAGCCTCCTGGTCACTCATAACCATACTAGTCATTTGAAGGCTTAATTCCTGTTGTAATCGAGCAGCGCTCATACTCATGCTTAAAGAAGCTATACTTTCTATCATAACTAATCAACTCCTTGTTGCCTTCGTTTTTATGTTTAGGGGCGTACTATGACGCCCCAATTTTACAAGTGGTTATACTGTCACAAGTTTTATATGTCAGGCAGAAGGATTTTTATATAAGCATATCAAACATTAAGCCTACTGTTGTGTAATTGCTTATTCCAAATGGATTTGTACGAGAAAATCTGCTTGCTGTTCCAAACATGTCCTCGTAATAACTCTTCTGCTGAGACATATCGTTGTTTATAAGACTAACTGAATTTGTGCTCATTCCAGATATAGCGTCATTAAAAGCGCCGTCCGCCAATCCAAAAGAGCCTCCTATTACATCCCTTGCTATAGAGGTGTTTTTTGTAAGACTTTCTCTTAACTTATCCTCATCAAGTTTAAGAGTTCCGTCATCATTTACTGTAATTCCAACAAGAGCCATACTTCTTTCAGAAGTTGGAGCTGAAGCCATACGAGAAATTTGTCTCATAACTCCTGTTCCCCTGCTGTAATTATCGTTTAATAAATCAAGAGTATCATTGTAATTTTTAACAAGCTCTTTTACTGATGAAACAACTTTATCGGTATCTAAACCTACAGAAACACTTGTTTCGCCAGTTTTCTTTAAATCCGCTGTTATTTTTCCATACTCAAGGTCTACTTTGTTGCTGGATGATGTGTAATTTCTTGTAACACCGTCTTTTTTAACGCTGTATTTAGCATCAACAGCTTCTGTTGCTACATTGCTTATTCCAGCGGCAGCGCCTTCAGAACCACTTACTGTAAAGCCATTTTTAGCACCAGTTTCGCTTGACTGCAATTTAAGTGCTGCTTTTCCGTCTTTTACTTCAACACTAGCATTTACACCAACGTTTTTGCTGTTTATAATTTCAGCAGCCTCTTTAAACATTTGGTAATTTGTTTTTTGACCACCGTTTTCTTTTACAGAACTTACATTAACATCAATAGCTCCATTAACGCCCTCTATTTTAAGTGACATATCTTCGGTTGCTAAAGCGCTTCCGCTTACAGCCTCTGATACATTGCTTTGAGACGTCGCCAACTGACTTACATTAAGTTCAAAGTTTGTTGTGTCGCGTAACTTATAGTTAGTTGTAAGAGATGCTACATCTTTGTTAGAACTTACCGCTGTTAAATCGTTCATAACACTTGACTTGTTTGAATTTCTAAGTGAGTTTGACGATGACATCAATTTAGACATAGATGAGTTATATTCTGTAATAAAAGATTTTGAGTCGTTAAGAAGACTATTAACATTTGATGTTGAGTAATTATTTTTAACACTCGAAACCCTTGATGATGAGTAACGCCCAAGAGCGTTATATAATCTTACATTATTTACTGATTGCTGATAGTTTAAAAAACTGTTCCAACTATTGCCAATTCCATTAATAGCCATAGTATTCCTCCTCTCCCAATTTTTAACCTGAAATTTATTTTTGACAGCATAACTACCCATTAATTATATCGGAAATTTGAGCCAATTTATATAGCTTTTAGCTCAATTTTTACACAAAAATTTAAAGATAAAATAAATGTAATTTGTCAATAGTTTTTTTAAGTATATATATTCGCAAAATGATTATTTTGTGAATAGTTTTGTTGTTATTTTTCATAAATATTTTGTCACTCTTTTGTACA
>CATJUP010000181.1 GCA_949743655.1 uncultured Eubacteriales bacterium | reverse complement strand
CAAAATTAATTAAAAATGTTAATAATTATTATTAATTATGTTATACAAAAATACCAAACAAGTTAAAAACGTGAAAAAAATATTGAAATAATGAAAATTAGATGTTAAGATATAATCAATAAAGCATAAAAATGAAATTTTGAAAGATAATTTTATTTTTATGAAAAATTATCAAAGAAATTTTTAATCTATTAAGGGAGGTAATAAAATGAGCAACATGGAGTATTTAAAAGGAATGCCTATAGCTGTTTTGGGAGCTGGAGCTGTTGGAAAGGCTATTGCTGGAGACTGTGCTCTTGGAGGAGCTAAAGTAAGATTGTGTGATTTAGAGCCTTTTGCTGCAAACTCTTTAAGAAACATAGCTGAAAAAGGACTTAAATTTTATGGCACACAAACAAACTTATATGGTTTTCAAAGAAACGGTCAGGCATTTATGGAAAAAGTAACAACAGATGTTGCCGAGGCTGTTAAGGGAGCGGGAATAATTGTTATAGCTTCTCCTACATTTGGTCATGAGGCGTTTTTTAAAAGACTTATTCCTTGCTTAGAGGATGGACAGGTTATTCACCTTTTCCCTGATAATTTTGGTACTTTAATTTTTAGAAAAATGATGAGAGAGGCTAACTGTGACAAAAAAGTTATAGTTGGCGGATGGTCAAGTTCTACATACGGCAGCCGTGTTGATATGCCTGGCGGAATTGTTTTAAACAGTATAAGAGTTTATTATAGAGCCATAACACTTAGGGGCGCGGCTATGCCGGCAAGCGATACAGAAGCCTTTTTAGAAAGCGCTAAATACCTTCCTTCTATGGACGGAGTTACAACAGGTGAGGGCGCTGTAGCGGCTGACACAGTTGTTGATACAGGTTTGTCAAATGTAAACCCTGTACTTCATTGCCCTGGTACTATACTTGGTGTAAGTACAATGGAAAACTTTGGAACAGTTCTCGGTCATGACAAATATCAGTTCTCTATTTACTCACACGCTTATTGTCCTTCAATATCAGAGGTTCAATATGCTTTTTATAAAGAGGAATGTGCTCTTGCAGATGCTATGGGAGTTGGAATACAGCCATATGAAAAAGAGCATTTCTTCTCAAGAGAGAATGTACTTGGTCAAGAATATATGGGATTGGGCTATGTTATTCCTTTTGAACAGCAAGACCCTATTCAATATGGCACAGGTCCGTTTGATATGAACAATAGATATATAACAGAGGATATTCCTGTTGGATGTTATGTATACAGCCAGTTAGGAAAAGTATTTGGTGTAACTACACCTGTTATTGACTCTATGATTGCTCTTGCTAATGCTATTCATCAAAAAGACCTTACAGCTACATCAAAATACACATTAAAAGGTTTGGGTATAGATGGAATGGACAAAGCGGCTCTCAACAAGTACCTTAGAGAAGGCGTTTGCTAATAAATATTTTTAAAATATATACACATATTAAAATAGAGCCAGTGCGCATTAATTATACACTGGCTTTATCAATATCATTCTGATAATATGATTGTATATTTATGAATGTCGAAAAATGTTGAAATATCATAAAACCGTATATAAAAGTTTTAGTTACATTGACTTATATTGTACGGGGGGGGGTATAATCAATTTTAGGTACAATTTTGACATTCCATATAATATCTTAATGTTTAGGTATTGGGAAAGGGGAGTTCTTATGAAAAAGAAATTATTATGTATAGCAGTGAGTACAATTATTTTGTTAAGTTTAGCCTTAACAGGATGTGGCAAAAGCTCATCATCCGGCGGAGGAGACAAAGTTGATGCCACAGCGGATAACCCTATTACTCTCAAACTTGCTGGTCAGTTCCCTCAGGACAATCCAGCCAGTATAGCAGCGGAAAATATTAAAACATATGTTGAGGAGAAATCAGAGGGAAGACTTTTGATTGACACATATCCAGCAAATCAATTAGGTGATGCTACACTTGTTATGGAAGGAATAATGGATGGCTCGGTTGATATGGGGCTTCTTTATAACTCAAGCTCTTACGACCCTATGATTGAGATTAACTCACTTCCTTATCTTACAACAAATATGGATGAGGTAAGAAAAGTTTATTCTGAAGGTTCAAATTATTATGATATATACACAGGTTTATTTGATAAATTAAATATTAAGGTTTTGGGTATTCATGTAGACGGTCTTATAGGTGTGCATAGCATGAAAGAGCCTGTTGACTACAAAAATTTTGATGTTAATAAACAAACTTTAATACGTATACCGGCGGCTGATGTTTATAATATTACTTCGGCCGACATGGGGTATCCTACTGTAACAATAGCATTTTCGGATTTATATACATCTCTTCAAACGGGTGTTTGTGAAGGCGGAATAGGACAAACAGTTATAGGAACATACACAAGTTTTAGGGATATAGCTAAATATTACATTCCATACAGAGCTTTTGTTGAGTGCCTTGATTATATGATAAATAAAGATACATGGGAAGCTCTTCCTGATGATTTACAAGAAATTTTACAAGAAGCAATTAATATAGAGGTTAATAAACAATTTGATAATGTTGTGTCTTTAGAGGAGGAATATACTAAAAAACTTGAGGAAGCCGGAGTACAGATATTACCTATAACAGATGACGAGAGAAAAGAAATGAGTGAGTATATTCGTACAAACACATGGCCAAAACTTTATGATAAATTTGGTGAGGAAACTTTAAACAAAATACTTGAAGATATACAATAATATCAGCTTTTGCGCACTAAATTATTTTTATTAATAGCGCTTTGGTTTATAATGCATTAATTAGGCGGCAAAAAACTTAAATACAATAAATAAGTTTTTTGCCGCTAATATAAAAGCGTAATTTCTTTAATTTAAGGAGGAATTATATGTATGATAAATTAGTTAAAATACAAGAAAGCGGTATTTGGCGGGTAATAGATAAAATAAATGGCATTTTATTGTCTATATGCGGTGTTTTGGCTGTTGTTACTATATTTGCCAATGTTATAGCGAGATATATTTTTAAAACAGATATTTATGGAATGGAAGAAATAATTTTGGTAATAGCTTTTTGGCTTTATTTTATAGGCGGAAGTAACGCCAGTATGGAAAATAGCCATATTAAAGCTGACCTTGTTGACGTTTTTGTAAAAAACAAGGTTAAAATGTATACAATAAATGGTATGGCTAAATTAGTTGAGTTTATAACAATGGCTGTGCTTTCGGCATGGTCAATAGATTTAGTTGTGCTTAATGCTATAAGAATGCCAAAAACTCCAGGATTAAAAATACCTTTTATAGTATCTCAAATACCTATAGCTATAGGTTTTGTGATTATGACTATATTTGCCGCTTATTACTGCCTTCTGTTTTTCTCTCACGCGGCGAAGATTAAAAAGGGAGGGGCATAATTTATGGAAATTATTATAGCTATTCTTATTCTTATTATTACTCTTGTAATTGGTACTCCTGTTCCCGCTTCGTTTGGAGTTGCCATTGTATTTATAGTTTTTTCTTTAGGTCATAAAGTTACTTCTCTTATACCTGTTGGTTTTAATAATCTTAACACAGTTGTTCTTTTGGCTATACCGCTTTTTATACTTGCTGGCGGAATTATTGAAAAGGGCAAAATAGGTAAAGCGCTTGTTGAGTTTGTTGAGATATTTGTTGGCAAAATTAAAGGCGGATTGGGTATTGTTACTGTTGTTTCGTGCGCAGTTTTTGGCGCTATATCCGGTTCGGCGGCAGCTACATTGTCCTGCATAGGCTCCATTATGTATCCAAAACTTAAAGAGGCGCATTATGACGAGGGTTTTGCGGCGTCTTTAATATCAAATGCCTCTCCTTTAGGATTGCTTATACCACCAAGCTCTATACAAATTTTATATGCTTGGGCTACAGGTCAATCGGTATTGGCTTGTTTTTTGGCTACAATCATTCCTGGTATAATACTTGTTATATTTTTAAGCGTTATAAATATTGTTGTTTGTAGCAAAAACAAGGAAATGAACGCTTATTATATATCGAAAGTTGAAAACGCTATTAATGAGGAGAAAAAAAGCGTCATTCAAAGAACAAAAGCGGGGCTTCCAGCTCTTTTGATGCCTGTTATTATTCTTGGCGGAATATACGCTGGAATAATGACACCTACAGAGGCTGCTGCTGTGGCGGTTGTTTATGCTATACCTATTGGTATGTTTGTATATAAAGGACTTACTTTAAAAACACTTAAAGAAAGTTTAAAAGAGTCAGGCACAACAACAGGTGCTGTTATGGTTATGTTTTTTGTTGTTATGATACTCTCAAGACTTTTTGTGCTTGAGAACCTTCCTAACAAAATGGTAACTATAATGCTTGGAATTTCTGAAAACAAAATAATTCTTCTTATATTAATAAATATATTTATGGTAATTATAGGTATGCTTATGGATGACGTAAGCGGAACTCTTCTTTGTGCTCCTGTACTTCTTCCTTTAATACTTGAGCTTGGTGTAAGTCCTATTCAATTTGCCGCTATATTGGGTGTAAACCTTGGTATGGGAAATATTACACCGCCTACAGCGCCGCTTTTATATCTTGGCGGACGTACAACTGGAGTACCTATAAACAAAATGTTAAAACCATCATTAATGATTATAATTTTCGCGTGGATACCTACATTACTTATAACAACTTATATACCTCAAGTTTCTTTGTTTCTGCCTAAGTTATTTGGTTTTCTTTAATTTTAAAAAGGAGAGTATTTATGTTAAGACTTACTGATTATGAGCAAGAAATGCTTAATGGAAAATATGGAAAACTAAAAGAGTGCGCTTTAAAAAAGATTGTGGAGTATGCCAATGCTCTTAATGCCGAAGAATTGGCTGAAGTTACTATGGCGCATATATTTTGCGGAAATCATGGTTATCTTAATGTAATGAAAAGTGATAATGTAGAAGAAATAATTTCACAAATGCAGTATTGCTCAGATGAGCTTTTGCCTCAAGAGAAATTTTTGGCGTACGCCCAAAGTGACTGTGGACCTATAGACACAATAAATTACAGTAAAATGGGTGTTACAAATGAAGAGGCGCGCAAAAATCAAGAGTTTTTGGAATATTATAAAAAACAAGGGGCAAATATTGTTGGAACTTGTGTTCCATATATGTGCGGATTTATTCCTCTTGCAGGTGAGCACTATGTTTCAAGTGAGTCTCACGCTGTTACATTAATGAACTCACTTTGGAGTGCTTGCGGAAATTCTGATGGTCTTGAAGCTGGATTTTGGTCGGCGGTATGTGGAAGAACGCCTAAATGGGGCAACCACATAAAAGAAAACAGAAAAGGTACGCACGTGTTTAATATTTTGTGTGACATAGAAAGCAGTATGGATTGGGATTTGTTAGGTTACACAATAGGAAGAAAACTTCCAACTCACTCTATACCTGTTATAAACGGTTTAACTACAAGACCAAATATATTTAATATTAAATACTTTTTTGCGGCTATGGCTACAACATCTGGACCAGAAATGTGCCATATAGTTGGTATAAGTCCAGAAGCGCCAGATTTGGAAACGGCTTTGGGAGGAAAAGAGCCTGTTAGTACAATAAATATAAGGGCGTGTGATTTACAAGAGTCATTTGAAATATTAAATATTAATGAAAATAAAAATGATACCAAAATTGACTATATAAGCATGGGATGCCCTCACTACAGTATTGAAGAATTAAGGCAAATAGCAAATTTATTGGACGGCAAAAAAATATCGAACAATACAGTTTTACATATATGGACAGCCCCACCTATTAAATACACAGCCGATAGCTGTGGTTATACAGAAACAATAGAAAATTCTGGAGCTATTGTTTTAACAGGCACTTGTCCTTTAACAAGTGGAAAAATGCCTGAAAATACAAAAACAGTAGCTTTTGACTCGGCTAAACAGGCACACTATATTAAACCAAACAAAAATGTTGAAGTATATTATGGTTCCATAGAAAAATGTATAAATAGCGCTATTAAGGGCATTTGGGAGGTTTAATTTATGGGAATAAGAATATATGGTCGTTCAGCATTTAGAGGCATTGCGCGAGGAAAAGCGTTAGTAAGCCGTGAAACTATTCAGGGCTGGAGTGGTATTGATGAGGAAACAGGAATTATTGTGGAAATAGGTCATCCTTTTGAAGGATTGTGTATAACGGGTTCTATATTGATTATTTCGGGTGGAAAAGGTTCCAATGGCTGGTCATGCCATTTTCACGCTGCTAAAATAAGCGGAAAATGCCCTGCTGGAATGGTTTTTCCTAAAATGGACTCGAGAACAGGTGTTGCCGCTGTTGTAACAGGTGTACCAGTTGTTACCGATTTGGAAGAAGATGTTTTTGATATAGTTAAAACAGGAGATTATGTTGAGGTAAACGGCGATGAGGGATATATAGAGATTATTGACAAGGAGGGAGAATAATGGGAAAAATAGTAAGAAACTATGGCTATATAGGCACTAAAGAGGATAGTGACAAAAGATTTTTTATAACAAAAAATCAATGGGTAGCCGGATATACTGTTGGTATTATGCTTTTAGATGTGCATTATCCTCTTATGCCTGGTAATGTTGTAAATGCCAATACATATAATTTTCCTGTACGCCACGCATGGGTTAAAGGTGCTAATCAACAAAGAATGCACAGCGGCGATGATACTTTGCTTCCCGAATTAATAGCTACGGCTAAACAGCTTGAGATAGAAGGATGCAGAGCAATCTGTGGCGCCTGTGGATATTTTGGGCATTTTCAAAAAAGAGTAGCCGAACAAATGGACATACCAGTTTATCTTTCAAGTGTTGTTCAAGTACCATGGATTAGAGCTGGATTAAAAAAAGAACAAAAAATAGGAGTTTTATGCGCTGATGGACATAATTTAACTGTGGATTTATTTGAACAGTGCGGCGCAAGTAAAGAGGATTTTGATGCTTGTGTTGTAAAAAGCGCAGGTGAGTTGCCAGAATTTTCAGCTTTTATGGAAAGAAGAGGAAATTTTGACAATGCTATAGTAAGACAAGAGCTTATCGGTTTGGCAAAAGAAATAGTAACCGAAAATGATGATATTGGTGCTTTTTTACTTGAGTGCAGTGATATGCCGCCTTATGCGGCTGATATTCAAGCGGCAGTTAATTTACCTGTGTTTGATTTTATTACGCTTATTAATTTTATTCACAGTGCTGTTGCTCAAAAACCATATTATGGATTTATGTAATAATAGCCAATTATATATGTTTTAGGCAAATTTTATAAAAAGGACACTATTTATAATGGTGTCCTTTTGGTGTTTTAAGCAAATTTTAAACCTCATTTTACAGTGATATTGCTTTATGTTATAATATTATTATTTATATAGTGAAAGGAAAATAAATATGAAATACGATAAAAATGACTTAAAAAATATTCCAGGAGTAGCCAAAAATATGGAAAAGCATTTTTTTAATATTAAATAGATGATTTAAAAGGCGCTGACCCTGAAGAATTATATTTAAAGGACTGCGCTTTTAAAGGTTTTAAATATGACAGATGTGTTTTATATGTTTTTAGATTGGCTGTGTATTATGCTAACAATGATTTTCATGAGCCTGAAAAATTAAAATGGTGGTATTGGAAAGATAAAAATTAATATATTAACCACCTATATATAAGGTGGTTAAATAAAACATAGAGAGGTTTTTATTATGCAGGATTATACTGCCTGCAAGAATTAATATGTAAAAACTTATAGGTTTTGTTACAGAACTATAGAGCCATAAATGCGCATTATAATTTTAAAAAGCGTGACTATTTGAATAAAATATTTGTGTAACACTGCAAATAT
>CATJUP010000180.1 GCA_949743655.1 uncultured Eubacteriales bacterium | reverse complement strand
CTTTAGATGTAATAAATAAAAGTTTTGAAAAAATACCAGACAAAAAGTATACCGATGTAGTTTTGCGTTTAGTAAAAGAAGGATACCTTGACCAATCCGAATATGACAATGGTAATCTGACTGAATATTTAGTTAATGGACCATATAGAGGGCTTAATATAAATAATGTTGATAAACAAGCTTCTGGCGGAGTATTTGACCAGCCGCATATAGGTATTTTTGGAGAAGCGGGAAGAGAGTATATAATACCAACTACCGGTGCTAACAAAAAGAATGGCATTAATTTGTGGTACGAAGCCGGCAAAGACCTTGGGCTTTTAAGAGAACACGCCAAAGGCGGTGTGTTTGGTAAAAGCTATATAGCTGACTCTAAAGATAGTGATAGTCAAAATACTAATATTAACACTCCTATAACTGTTAATTTGGGCGGCATGGCATTTAATTTTAGCGGAGACACAAACAAGAGTAACATAATACAGCTAATAAGAGAGCAAATGCCTCAAATAGCCGATGATGTTGCAAACACGATAGCCGAGGCACTGGAGAAAATATTCCCTAATATGAAAGCTAATGTTTTATAAAATATGACAATTTTGTGCAAAATTCCCATTTTAATTGACTTATTCTAATGGGGGGGGTATAATTGTCTATATAAGAATACATTAGGGGGAATTTTTATGTCAAAAAGATTTTGGGGTATAACTTTAAGTTTTTTAATTATTTTATCATTTTGTTTTACAGGCTGTGGGCAAAAAAAGGAACAGCCTGTAAATGACGCTGAACAAACAGGATTGACAGAAGAGGAACAAATTTTAAGTGAAGATGTTGAAATAGCTAAAGGTTATATTATTATGACAGAAGATGAGTTTAAAGAAAAATTCAATTTACAAAGCGCTATATTTAATGAAGAATATGCTATAGATGATTTTGAGGCAATAGATAAAAAAACACTAAAAACTAATATTGGGGAAAACAATGTATCAATAAGCATTACCAAAAAGAAAAAGAATAAAATTAGCGCTATTCATATTAGCTGTAAAGACAAATATGAGCTTATAAATGTGTCTAATTTTGTAGCTATGGTGTGTGATAATGTTGGCGTTGTTAGAAATGCTGAAATTCTGAAAGATGGTGCTATTGAAATGTTTTCTGCTTTTCGTTATGATGTAGACGATAATTTATATGAATATTCGGAGATAACTGTAACTGGAAAAGAGTGTACATATACATTTAATTATGATGAGGATTTAGGGTATTGTTTTTCTTTAATTCCGTCTATACCAGAAACAAAAGAGTTGGGGGATATAGAAATAAGTTATAAAAACGGTGAGACTGTTAGTTATAATATTCAAGATGAAAAATTAGAGGATAATGCGGACGAAGATGATAATAATGTTTACGATAACGACATAGACGATAATAACGACATACAAATAAAAGACGATAAAATGATTACAACACCAGAAATACTTAGAGATAAATTTAATGATAGAGCTGGAGCTTATTACAATATGGATAATTTTGAGGAAATAGGTTTAAAAGATGGCTCAACAGTTTTAAAAAGCGTTATTAAAGAGAACAGCAATTCTCATATTAATCTTTACCCTATTAGTAATGATACTTATACTGAGTTTGAAGCCTTACAGGTTTCTTGTTTATACAGAAGCGAAAAAGGCGATATATCTGATTTTGTTTTAATAAGCTGTGTTATATCTGAAATTTGTGATGACATTAATGGAGATGAGTTAAATAAGTTGTCGGATAGTTTTTTAGATAACGCATTGGCGGCGATTTACAATGGAAAAGACTCGTATATAAAGGGTAAAAATTGTACTTATAGTATAGAGTATGATAAAGATAGTTCGAGACTGATTTTTTCGTTAATTCCTCAAAAAGTAGGTTATGGTTTTGAGTTTGGTAGTGTTATAGAAACAGAATAAGTAATATATTTATCTTAAAAACCGTAACAATATAATCAAAAGTATTTGTGAATAAAAAAACTAATTTTAAAGCGTCCGTAAGGGCGCTTTAAACATTGTGGAGGTGAGATAAATGGAGATAACACTTACTGAGTTTGACACTGGAAGAAGTACAACATTTCCGTCATTGCCGGAGGAAATAAATGTTGAGTGCGGCACGCGTTTTGCCAGTTACGACATAATGAATATAGGCGAGATAAAAGTGCCTTTAGGCGAGGAACTGACACGCTTTTCGTGGAATTTTACGCTTTTTGGAACTAAAAGACAAATTAAAAGAGATAAAGGTTTTGTAAATCCTTATATTATATCAGAAAACGACCCAAAGGCGTTTCAGGAATGGCTGTCGTATTTAAGAAACAGCAATATTAAATGCCGTTTAACTGTAACCGATACGCCCATAAACCACAACGTGTATCTTGAGAGTTACAGCATGAGATATGCCGGAGGTTATGGTGATTATGAGTGTGATATATCTTTTGTTCACGCTAAAGAATTGAGTGTTTCAACTGAAAACAAAGAGGGAGAAAATTCTAAAAAAGCAGAAACGCCTGATGAAAATAAGCGTATTGAAAAACCTCAAGCTCAAAATTATGTTGTAAAACAAGGAGATTGTTTGTGGGACATAGCTCAAATAGAATTGGGCAATGGAAACAGATATACAGAAATAGCGGAGCTTAATGGGATAAGCAATCCAAATGTTATAAGTGTGGGACAGACATTGCTTTTGCCGGAAAAATAGAGGGGTGATAACGATTAAAACTATTGAGACTTCCAAAATTAAATACACAGTAAAAGCTGTTTTACAAAATGGAGACATATTGGATATAACAGGACTTGTAACATCTCTTAGTTGGGAGTACCAAAAAAATGCTTTAGCGGCTAAGGCTGACATAAGATTAGCCAATACAAAAATAAAACAGGGGTATATAACAGATTTAATAAAACTTTGTACACCTGTTTATATTTTTGCAAATGACAAAGAGGTTTTTAACGGCATAGTTTGGGATTGGAGTTACACAAGCGCAGCTGATAAAGACATAAACATAGTGGCATATGACAAAATGATTTATTTAACTCAAAGCAAGCATAACAGCTATTTTTCATCAGGAATGAGTACACAGACGATTGTTGAGAGCATATGTAATGAGTGGGATATAAAAGTAAATTATGAGTGGGAGAGCTGGACTCACGGCAAAACAGTAATAAACAACAAAGTTGTAAGTGAGCATATAACAAGCGTTTTGGATGAGGCACAGACTAAGCTAAATAGTAAGTATGTGGCGTTTATGAATGGTGATGTACTTGAGATTAAAAAAAGAGGCTATAACGAGGATATATTTTATTTTAATACTCAAAACGTTGTGAATGTAAAAGACTCTTTGAGTATTCAAAAACTTGTGACTAAGGTAATTATTGTGGGAAAATCCGAGGAAAACTCGCGCCCGCCTTTAATAAAAACAGTTGATGGAAAAACTAATTACGGAATATTGCAGGAAATAATTACAAAGGACTCAAACAAAACGCTTGACGATGCCGAAAAAGAGGCAGAAAACATACTAAATGAAAATGGAAAACCGGAGGAGACAATAAGCGTAAATACTATTGATGTGCCTGAAATTAAAAAAGGATACAAAATAAAACTGGTAGCTGGAAATAGAGCCGGCTATTTTTTTGTTGAGGGAGTAAGCCATTATGCCACAGACAAAACAATGAGTTTGGAGTTGGTGAGAGAGTGAGAAACACAAACGGAATAAACCGATTGGGAATTGTGTTAAATAAGCAGATTACTAAAAAAAGCGACAAGCCGCTTGTGCTTGATTTTGGAGTTATACAAGATGATTACAGCCTGCTTACAAACACATACCCTTTGCCAATACCAATGAGTGATTATGTTATATGCCGAAGTGTAAGCTATGACCCCAAAAAGGCACTTACAATGACATGGTGGGCTGACGAGGAGCCTTCAGTATCTGGCTGGGAAGACGAGGACTGGTCAGAAAACGGTTGGAGAGGAAGCGACACAAACAAGCACAACCCGCCTGATACAAGCCCACCTCATGGGCATGGCAACAAAGGCGAAAGTGATATTGATTGTGGTAAGCATTACCATGATGTATATTTACCTAAAAAAATGCGCTGGCTTATGCCGGGTGACAGAGTGCTTGTGGCGTGGGTAGGCGTTGACGCTGTTGTGATAGACATTGTTATGGATGCCAAAGAGGTGTTGGGTTAAGACCGTGGGCGCTGCCCACACCCGCCCTTTAAGGGCTTGACCCTAAACTTTAAGCACCG
>CATJUP010000179.1 GCA_949743655.1 uncultured Eubacteriales bacterium | reverse complement strand
ATTTAATATATTTTTGAAATACAAATAAAATTTTTAGGAGATGTTAATAATGAAAAACGAGAATTGTTTTAAACTTTATACAGATGCTGAAAGAGCTGAACTTGAAAATACTTGCCGCCTTTATATGGACTTTTTAAGCAAATGTAAAACCGAACGTGAGTGTGTAAAAGAAATCGTATATCAAGCCGAAAGAGCAGGATATAAAAATATAGAAGATATTATATCTTCAGGCAAAAAAATATCCGCCGGCGATAAAATTTATAGTGTTTGTATGAAAAAAGCTGTCGCCCTTTTTAATATAGGTAAACAAAGCATTACAAAAGGAATGAATATACTTGGCGCTCATATAGACTCTCCACGCCTTGATATTAAACAAAATCCTGTATTTGAGGACGGGGAATTGGCATTTTTAGATACTCACTATTATGGCGGAATTAAAAAGTATCAATGGGTTACTTTGCCATTGGCACTTCATGGCGTTGTTGTTAAAAAAGATAAAAAAGTTATAGAAATTAATATTGGTGAAGACGAAAATGACCCTGTATTTTGTGTAACTGACCTTCTTATACATCTTTCACAAGAACAATTAGAAAAAAAAGGGGCACGTGTTGTTGAGGGAGAAGACTTAAACATACTTGTAGGTAACTCACCTTTGGCTGGAGAAGAAAAAGAGGCGGTAAAAGCCAATATACTTAAACTGCTTAAAGAAAAATATGATATTGATGATCAAGACTTTATATCTGCCGAAATAGAGGCAGTTCCTGCCGGAAAAGCAAGAGAGGCTGGAATTGACCGTAGTATGATAATATCCTATGGTCAAGATGACCGAGTATGTGCGTATACATCTCTTAAAGCTATGCTTGATACAAATGAAATTGAAAAAACAGCATGCTGTCTACTTGTTGATAAAGAAGAAATAGGAAGTGTTGGTGCTACAGGAATGCAGTCAAAATTTTTCGAGAACACAGTAGCCGATTTAATGTATATTATGGGAGAATATTCAGAAATTAACATTAGACACGCTTTAAAAAACAGTCGCATGCTCTCATCAGATGTAAGCTCCGCATATGACCCTGCTTATGCTTCAGCTTTTGAAAAAAAGAATGTAGCATATTTATCTCATGGAATGGTATTTAATAAATTTACTGGCGCCAGAGGAAAATCCGGCTCTAATGATGCCAATGCCGAGTATATGGCTTTTTTAAGAGATATTATGGACAGTAATAATGTTCATTACCAAACGGCGGAACTTGGAAGAGTAGATTTAGGCGGCGGCGGAACAATAGCTTACATATTAGCTTTATATGGAATGGAAGTAATAGACAGCGGCGTAGCTGTGCTAAATATGCACGCTCCTTGGGAAGTAACAAGTAAAGCAGATATTTACGAAACTGAAAAAGGTTATAAAGCTTTTATTAAAAGCGTGTAAAAACTTTATGGCGTTTTATTAAATTATAAAACCTTTGGCAAAGAACTTTAACTCTTACTTGGCTATACAAACTTTTTATTTACTGCTTTTATTTAAAAAATATATTTTTGTGTGCAAACGTAAACTAAAACAACTTAGCCAATAACTTTTACACGCATTACATAGAGTTAAAGTTCTTTGTCTTCCTTTATTTCAAGAAAGGAAGACAGGGTTTGGGGAGGAAAGCCCCAAAAACCTCTATCTTTCACCCAATTTTAAATTAGGATTAGCGTTTAAATCTATATCGCTTTTTACACCTTTAATAAACTCATAATATCCTGCGCTAGCTATCATAGCAGCATTATCTGTACAAAATATTGGGTCTGGAACATTAAGCGAAAATCCATTTTCATCACAAAGTTTTTTCATTTCACGCCTTAGCGCCGAGTTTGCCGATACTCCTCCCGCCATGGCTATTTTATTAGTGTTTTTAAATTTAGCTGCCGATATTGTCTTTTGTGTCAAAACCTCTATTACAGCGTTTTGAAAAGACGCTGCCACATCGTTTACATATATATCACTGTTTGTCATTTTCATTTTGTTAATATAATTAAGCACTGCCGATTTAAGTCCACTAAAACTAAAATCAAAACTCTCATCCTCAAGAAAAACCCTCGGAAATTTTATAGCTTCAGCATTTCCCAATTTTGCAGCATTGTCAATTTTAGGTCCTCCGGGATACCCCATTCCTATAGCTCTTGCCACTTTGTCATAAGCCTCTCCCGCAGCATCGTCACGAGTTCTTCCAAGTATTTCAAAATTATAGTAATCACTTACATAAAGTAAATGCGAGTGCCCTCCTGATACGACAAGTGCTATATATGGCGGTTCAAAATTTATATCCTGTATATAATTAGCGCATATATGTCCTTCTATATGATTTACACCAACAAGAGGTTTTTTTAAAGCATAAGCAAGAGCTTTTGCCTCTGCTACACCTACAAGCAGTGCCCCCACAAGCCCCGGACCATATGTAACCGCTATAGCATCTATATCGTTAAACGATACATTAGCGTCACTCATAGCTTTGTCTATTACCCAATCTATATTCTCTATATGTTTTCTCGAGGCTATTTCTGGCACAACTCCTCCATAAACAGTATGCACATCTATTTGAGAGGCTATTGTGTTGCTTAACACAAATCTTCCGTTTCTAACAACAGCCGCCGCTGTTTCATCACAAGAAGTCTCTATACCTAAAACAATAACATCGTTCATTTTTTCCTCCAAATTAATTCTCAAAATATATGCTCTTTGTCAATCCGTCATAACCGGCTAAAGTATTGCCAAATATACATTTAGCGTTATTTATCCATTCATTTGGGTCAGACATTGAAGGACTAAAATGTGTAAGCCAAAGCTCTTTTACATTCGCGCTTTCAGCAACTTTTGCCGCTTCCGAAAAAAGCATATGTCTGTTTTCAATAGCTTTTTCTTTTTTAGCGTCATCACCATACATACCCTCACACACAAACAAATCTGCCTCAAAAGCAAGTTTTTTAAGTTCATCAAAAGGTCTGCTGTCTGTGCAGTACGCTACTTTTATACCCTTTCTCTCATTTCCCATTACCATATCAGATGTATATAAAATTCCATTATACTCAA
This sequence comes from uncultured Eubacteriales bacterium, assembly GCA_949743655.1. Classification (GTDB taxonomy): domain Bacteria; phylum Bacillota; class Clostridia; order Lachnospirales; family Anaerotignaceae; genus Neoanaerotignum_A. The sequence goes on along the minus strand of CATJUP010000179.1, from coordinate 624 downwards.
TCGAATTGTTTTTTTGAAGAACCGACCACATTTTTTTAGGTATATTAAGCTTACGAGCTTTATCTGGGTCAAATTTTCCTTTTCTTTTTATATCAAAACTATAAGCCGCACATTTTACAGAATGCACAGCGTAAGCAAATGATATGTCAATATTAGCAGTATTTATAACAATATCTTCACAAAGTTCTATATACTCAATTTCATATGTTAGTTCTTGCGCTATTCTTAAAAGTCCCTCAACAATAAACTTTAGTCCTTTTGGACCTATAAGTTTTAGTTTTTCCACTCTTTTAGCATTAGCTATAGCCAATAACATTCCAACAAGACCAGATATATGGTCAGCGTGATAATGCGTAAACACTATAGCGTTTATATTTTTAAATCCCCAACCAATTTTTTTTAACGAAACTTGCGTTCCTTCCCCACAGTCAACAAGTATAAGCTGACCATTAAACCTAAGCATCATAGAAGAAAGAAACCTATCAGGCATAGGCATCATTCCACCTGTGCCAACCAAAGCTACATCAAGCATAAATATCATTCCTTAATAAATAATAGAAAAAAGTCTGATTTTGCTCTCAAAATCAGACCAACATACTTTTACATAGTGCAGTCGAGGGGACT
>CATJUP010000178.1 GCA_949743655.1 uncultured Eubacteriales bacterium | reverse complement strand
TACGCTTTTGCAAAAGAAGGATGTAATCTTGTGCTTAATGCTTCTGTAAGTTCTGATGAGCTTGTTAAAACACAAGAGGAATTAAAATCTATGGGTTATTATTCTTACTCATATCTCGCTGATGTATCTAAATATGAACAGTGCGTTGATATGTTTAATACAGTGTATAGCATATATGGTGGAGTTGATATATTAATAAATAATGCTGGCATATGTCATCTTGGTCTTTTTACAGATATGAAACCTTCAGACTGGGACAGAATGATAGATGTTAATGTTAAATCTGTTTTTAATTGCTGCCATATAGCAATACCTAAAATGGTAAATGCAAAATCTGGTATAATAATAAATATATCTTCAATATGGGGCGATAGAGGAGCATCGTGCGAGGCTGTATATTCTGCCTCAAAAGGCGCTATAAACGCTTTTACAAAAGCTATGGCAAAAGAACTTGGTCCAAGCGGAATAAGAGTAAACTCTATATCATGTGGTGTTATAGACACAAAAATGAACCAATGCTTTACAAAAGATGAAAGAGAGGCTCTTTCTGATGAAATATCACTTATGCGTTTTGGAAATGCTGACGAAATCGCGCATGTAGCGGTATTTTTGGCAAGTGATAATTCATCTTTTATAAATGGTCAAATAATTACGGCTGACGGCTGTATGTTTTAAAACAGTTGTTTTTTATGTGATTGGAGAGCTCTTATGACAATAATGGAGGCTATTAAAAGCAGACATACAGTAAGAAAATATACTAACCGCCATATACCGCAAGAAATTGTTTCACTGCTAATAGAGCGAATTAAACAAAATAATGAAAAATACAATATTGATATGAATTTGGTAACAGAAAATACAGATGCGTTTAACACTTTTATAAAACTTGTTTTAGCTAAAGGCGTAAACAATTATATTGTTTTAGCTGGCACTATTTTGGATGACTTGGACGAGAAATTGGGTTACTGTGGTACTGATGTAATGCTTTATGCCCAAACTCTTGGTTTAAACACATGGTGGGTTGGAGGAACTTTTAGCAAAAAAGGTGTTAAAAAGAACATAGCTTTAACTGAAAATAAAAAAATTACTGGAATTATTGCGGTTGGATATGGAGCTACACAAGGTGTATCTCATAAGTCAAAAAAAATAGAAGATATAAGTTATTATAAAGGTATAACGCCAGATTGGTTTATTAATGGTGTAAAAGCTGTATTACTTGCGCCTACAGCGCTTAATAAACAGGCATTTAAAATTATTGGTGAAGGTAACCGTGTGTCAATTACTTGTAATAACGGTATATTTTCTAACACTGATATTGGAATAGGGAAGTATCATTTTGAAATTGGTGCTGGAAAAGACAATTTTGTATGGAACTGAATTTTAAAATAACAAAAGCTGCGTCAGGCAAGGCAGTTGTCCATTTTGATTTTGGGTAACTGCCTGCTTATTTGTGCTGTGACTAAATTTTAGTTTTATTTTATATCCGAAAAAGGCAAGCCTTTAAAGCCCCAATTTTTAGCCGGCTGTTCGTTTATAAAAATTAACACACTATCTTTATTAAACATTGTTTTTTGGCTAAGTGAGTCTACAATATTTTTAAAAAGCTCACGTTTTGTATCGTCATTAATCTCATCTGTGATTTGTATTTCAACAAATATTTCACAGCTTCCTTTTAACTCAAAAAGGTCTTGGTCATAACGCAAAACTCTTATATTTCTATCTGATGTTTTAAGTGAAAGAGTGTTTTTTACAGACTCCATTACTATGTTTTTTACTGTTACGGCTGTTTCAATTTTCCATTTGTTTCCCATTTCTATTTTAATTGCGGTCATAATAATGCACCTCCTTATATAATTTTATAGCAAATTTAATATAAAGTCTATAGTTTTAATTAGTATTTTGAATGCTATTATATTGTTTTTATTAAATTTTCGGAATAAAATAATTGTTAAAGCTAAAGTTATATGATATTATTAAATGACAACAAAATAAAAGGAGAAATAAAATGAGATATGAAGGAACTGTTTACAGACCTCCAAGTGAGGCTGGAAGTCTTATTATACAGCTTACTATAGGCTGTGCGCGAAATAAATGTACATTTTGCTCAATGTTTAAAGATAAACAATTTCGTGTTAGAAAATTAGATGAGGTCGTTGAAGATTTATATGATGCGAGAGAATATTATAGAGATTATAAAATAAAAAGAATATTTCTTGCCGATGGTGATGCGCTTATTGTTAAAACACAGGATTTGTTATATATATTAAATAAAATACACGAGATATATCCCGAATGTGAGAGGATTTCGGCTTATGGCGCGCCGGCTGATGTTATATTAAAAACTGATGAGGAACTTAAAGAGCTTAAAGCAGCAGGGCTTGACATGATTTATATGGGCGCTGAAAGCGGCGATGATGTTGTGTTAAAAAATGTTAAAAAAGGTGTTACGGCGGAAGAAATAAGAACTGCTGGATTAAAACTTAAAAAAGCCAATATGATAGTGTCTATAACGCTTATATCAGGTCTTGGCGGAAAAGAAAGAGTATATGAGCACGCAATTAACTCAGCTAAAATTATATCTGATATTAAACCAGAATATGTTGGTTTTCTTACTTTAATGGTGGAGCCAGGAACAGAGCTTTATGAGGATTATAAAAATGGAAAATTTCAGCTTCTTGGACCTGTTGACGTTATGAAAGAGCTAAAAGTGTTTGTCGAGAATGTTGACTCGGAAGGAACTGTGTTTAGAGCTAACCATGCGTCAAATTATGTTCCTTTAAAAGGGACGTTTAATGCCGACAAACAAAAAATGCTTGCTCTTATTGATAAAGCTGAAAAAGAGGGCATATTCCGTCCTGAGGCTTATAGGGGTATTTAAAAATATATGTTTAATATATAAGTATCGTATGGTTTTGTAAATTAAAAAAATTTTTACAACCGTTTACTCGGAGGCATAAAATAAAATGACTTTTATCGGTATATTATCAATAGTAATTAGCTTTTATGCCGTTTATATGTCATCTTTTACGGGAAGGCGGCAGTATTTGTTTACATTGCCGTGGTCTGTGCCTGTTACGGGCATGGTTTATGTGGCTAAAAGTATTAATGGTATTGTGGTTTTAATAAGCACAATAATGGTTTTTGTGGTTTTATATTCTTTATCAGCAAGCGCTCTATGGTATACACCAACAAAAAAACTTGCTGTTTTTAAGAGCTGTGTTATTATTTTAAACTGTGTTGTGTTTTTATATTATTTTTACCAATGTATTTTAATGGGCTATTTAGTGTTTTTTAGTGATGGGTTGTTTTTAAAAAATATATTGTTTTTTTCATCTACATTGGCGATTGTATGTTCTGTTTTATCGGTTAATTTTTTTATAACTGTGTTTGACAGATATTTTTCTCAGACTGAAAAATTTATTATTATTAAGTGTTCGCCAATAAGAAAAAATGGTATAATAAAAAAGCGTGGAATAAAAGGAATACAAAACGGGATAGAATATAACTTTAAAGCTGATAAAAGAGCATTTTTTCTTTTAAGAAACGAAAAAAGACTTATAATGGATTTAAAAAAAGGATTTTTAGGTGGAATGTATGTTTCGCCAAAAAAACTTTTTGATTTGTCTAACAGACGTGAAAAAAGAATTACAAAACGTATTAGAAGAAGAGCTATTGCGATAGTATTGTTTTGGATAATTTTAATATTGGCTGTGCTTAAAATTAAATTAGGAGTGAATTTTACACTTACTATAACAAATGTAATTAATAATATTTATAATTTTATATCGTAATGGGAGGTATATAAATGAAAGAGGAAAGACTTGCTATTTTATCACTTATTGAAAAAGGAGTTATAAATGTTGAAGAAGCTGAAAGGCTTTTAAAAACAATGAGTGACTTAGCCTCTAAAGACAAAGAAACCACGTTTTCAAAAGCTGGCGAAAATTTAAACAATTTTGCTAAAAATGCTGCTAAAAAAGCAGAAAAAATTATAAATGACGCTAAGCCGGCTGTAAAAAAAGCTGTTGATGACGCAACGCCTAAAGTAAAAAAACTTGGTGAGAAAGCTACAGAGTTTACAACTAAAATAATTAATAAAAATAAAACTGAGGAAGTTGACGAAAGTGATTTTGAAAAAGACGTTAATATAATACCTGTTGAAAGCGGACAAAATGATAATACAAACAATATACAAGAAAACTGTGGTGAAAAGGAACAATAATTATGGCAAAAGAGGGCAACAAAGAAGGCAAAAGTGAAATAATAAGTTGGATAAAAACAATAGCGCTTTCTATACTTATAGCGTTTTTTATAGACTCTTTTATAATAGTAAACGCTACTGTGCCTACAGGCTCTATGGAAAACACTATTATGCCAGGAGATAGAATTATAGCTTTAAGACTAACTTACTATTTTAACTCTCCAGAAAGGGGCGATATAGCTGTTTTTAAATATCCTGACGATGAGTCTGTGCTTTATGTAAAAAGGGTTATAGGATTGCCTGGTGAGACAATAGATATTAGAGACGGAAAAGTCTATATAAATAATTCTGATGAACCTTTGGACGACAGTTTTGTAAAAGATACGCCTATTGGTGATTTTGGAACATATGAAGTACCAGAAGGCTGTTATTTTATGCTTGGCGACAACCGTAACAACTCTGTTGATTCAAGATTTTGGGTAAACAAGTTTGTTGAGGAAGACAAAATACTTGGAAAAGTGTATATAAAGTATTACAAGGGATTTGAAGTTTTGAAATAAGCTGTGTTACACCGGAAATATATTTTTCCGGTGTTTTTGGTATTAATTAAAATAAGGAGAATTACGTTATGAATTATAAAAACTCATTTGAATATTGCCAAAGTTATAAAAGCTGCTATTTGGTAGCTGTTGGAAAAAAAGCGTCAGCAACTGGATACACAATTATAGGTCATAATGAGGATGACGGTGGAGAACGTGTAAAAATGGACCATGCTTATGTAAAGCCTATGACTTGGTCAGATGGGTATATATTGCCGGCTGAAAAAGGTTTAGCTGGTATACCGCAAGTTAAAAAAACTTTTGGATATTTTTGGAGTGAATGCAGAGAGGCAAGAGGAGGATATTCTGTTACAGACGCTCTTTTAAATGATAACGGAGTTTATATAGTTAGTAATAACAGCGGTACATCAAAAGAGGACAAGCCGGATTTAACCGAAGGAGGCATTTCTCAAAATATCAGGCGTATTGTTGCCGAAAGAGCTAAAAGCGCAAGAGATGCCGTTGATATAATAATTGAGTTAGTTTCAAAATATGGCTATGCTCGTTCGGGGAGATGTTACACTGTAGCCGATAAAAATGATATATGGATAATTCAAATTGTAAAGGGAAAACATTATGTGGCTTGCCGTGTGCCTGATGACCATGTATCTGTTATGCCAAATCACTACACGATACACGATATTAACGAGTATAAAGATGTAATATATTCAGATGATATTATAGAATACGCTTTAAAAAGAGGTTGGTATATGCCTAAAGTTGAAAACGATTATAGTGATTTTAAATTCGCCGAGGCATATCAGGATAAGTCACACTACAAAATACCATACAATACATACAGGCATGGCTATGGTTTAAGATTATTAGGATATGACTTTGGTGTTGACGAGAATGGTTATTACCCATTTTCAGTAAAGGCTAAAAATATTATTACAGTTGATAAAGTGAGAGAGTTATTAAGTTATCACTTTGAGGGAACAGAACATGATAAACAAAGAATAGCCCCAGGAAATAATCCGCATGACTGCTGTAATATGCCAGAGGATATAGGTTATAGGCGTATATGCACAGGCTATACCACAGAAAGCTCTATATGTCAAATGACAGATGACGTGGACAAAACAACTTTATGGCTATCTTATGGACAGCCATGTGTTATACCTCATGTGCCGCTTCACCCGCTTATAAGAAAAATTCCAGAAACACTTACTCAAATTAAAGACACAGTTACCCGTTTAGAATATAAATTTGAGCCAAACTATCAGCTTATGACTTATGATGAGTATTCGGCATGTCAAAAACTTAAAGATTTTAAGGGTCTTATGGATATGGTATATGAAAAACACATTGATGATGTGCGTAAAATTATAAACGAGTACATGAATAGAAAATATAAAGAAAACGAAAAAATGATTAAAACAGATTATGATAAGCTGTTTGATTTTGACAATAACTCTATAAATGAGGCTGTTAAAATGCTTCAAAATTATGCCGATAAAAATATAATTATGGTAGATATAGAATGTGAGAATATAGACATAAAACACAAAAAAGAATTAGTTGACATTGTTTTTAGGTTTAAAAATACAAAATATATACCAGTTGAAGATTCAATAAAATTTGGTATGGGTCTTTTAGACACGAATGTATCATACAGTAAAGCTATTAAAAATTCTCTTATAAAAACTGAAGACGAAACTTGGAAAATATCTTTTCCATATGATGAGATTGTATCGCATATTTATTGTGCTGGAATATATGAGCACTTTATAGGTGGAATTACTAACGGCGGCAATGTTTTTACAGGAATGATTAAAATTCCGTTTGTTTGATATTTGTGACAAATTATAAGCGATGGAATTTGTATAATTTATATGAGGTTAGATGAAATGTACAAAGATATTTTGAATATAGTAAAAATTGCTAATAGTATGAATTTTGAAGATGCTTGTGTATTGATTGAAAATTGTGTAAATTCTGATACGGAATTTATTGAAACTCTTAAACAGATAGGAACAATTCCAGAATTTATAGCTCATGACTCTACAGAAGAAAAACTTTTTTCTAAGGCGTCAGACGCTGTTTTATCACGAGCGTTTAGAGAAATTGGATTAAAATCAAAAGTTTTAAAAGAACGCGGAGACTCTGCGGATGTTTTGGCAGAGTCTCCAATTTATGGGTATACACTTGTGGCTGACGCTAAAGCATTTAGAATGAGTAGAACAGCAAAAAATCAAAAGGATTTTAAAGTGGTCGCTCTTTCAAGTTGGAGAAAAGACTCAGAATATGCCGTACTATGTTCTCCATATTTTCAATATCCTTCTAAAAGCAGCCAAATTTACGAACAAGCTATAAAAAATAATGTTTGTTTATTAAGTTGGGAACATTTGATTTTTTTAATTGAAAACGGAATAAAAGAAACAACTAATTTGTCATTTTCTTCTTTGTGGGGATTTTGTTACGATTATTCTCAAGGGCTTTTTTATTCGGAAATAAAAAAGTGTTTTATCAAGCAATTTGACACACAATTATTTATGCTGTTGGGGTTGGATAATGAATTGTTTACTGAGCTGTTAGACGAGCAAATTACTACAATAATTAAGCGAGGAGAACAAGAAAAATTGTTTTGGGAAAAAGAGGTAAATAAAATTGAGCGATATTCAAGAGAAGAGGCTATTAGTGAATTGATAAAATCAAAAAAAATTTATGAAAAAATGACACAGATTGATACATACATTAGGAGTTTACAAAAGTAATGGATGATATTATTTTAGGCAACTCGATTAATATAATTAAAGGTTTTTCCAATACATCAGTACACGCGATTATTTCTGATATTCCTTATGGTATAGGATGTGATGACTGGGATGTATTGCATGACAATAAAAATACGGCTTATGGAGGAAAATCGGCGGCACAGATTGCGGCAGGAGGAGTATTCAATCGTAGAGGAAAACCGTTGAACGGTTGGAGTGAAGCTGACAAAAAAATTCCACAAGAATATCAACAATGGTGTTTGTCATGGGCGCCGGATTGGCTGAGAATATTAAAGCCAGGAG
>CATJUP010000177.1 GCA_949743655.1 uncultured Eubacteriales bacterium | reverse complement strand
TGTGTGAATATAAATTATAATGACAATAATATTACTGTGCCTGTTGGTGGAAAATATATTGATATAAACGGTGTAAAACAGCAAACAGACTCTACAGCAGAGATAGAAAAAGGAAGAGTGTTTTTACCTTTAAGAAATATTTTAAACGCTGTTGGTATAGACAATAGCAAAATTATTTGGAATACTGACAATAATGAGATAATCATAAACTTGTAGTTAAAAAACAAAGTAACTATAAAATGTATTTATAGTTACTTTTGTTTTTATGATTTAAGATAATAACCAATTTGTACGCCGTATTTAAAAGTAGCATAAGTTGACCTAAAAAATAAAGTGATTAATGAGTAACCAAATATAAGCCCTGTAAAAAATCGGCGTGAATTTGTGCTAACGTACGAAGTAGTAAGCTGAATATAACCGTCTAAAATTAATGGTACGAGCATAAGCAATAATAAATAAATTGGCATAATACTCATAAACGAGGCAGTTATAATGGCTATAAATATGCCTACAAGCTCTCCCGTACAGCGAGCACATATTGGAAATTTTTTACCCTTAATGTAAAATGAACGTTCCGGCAAACAGTGACAGCCAAATATTATAGGAAGCCATTTTTCAATAAATATTATAAATTTATGATACAAAGTTTTATATACCTGCTAAATTATATAACATTTATACACCAGCCATAGCGCCCATTACTCCTATAATAAACATGACAACATAAAATAAAATGCCAATTATTACAGAAATTAAAGCGCCTTTACCAGCGATTTTAGCTGTTTTTGGTTTGCTGTCTTTCCAAACAAGGAAAAGAATGAGACCAACAAGTGGAATACAAAAACCTAAAGCTCCCCAAAGGATAGAACCAGAATCTGTACCTACGACAGCATTTTTTTGTTCAACGCCGCAAAATGGACAGATAACAGCCTTGTCATCAATTTGAGCGCCGCAGTTGTTACAATATGCCATACTTAATCCCCTCCAAATTTTAAGCAAAATACTGTATTTATGTCTATAATTAGACACAAAAATTGTAGCATAAATTGTTTTATTTTACAATATTTAAAATTAAATATATTTTGTTAAAAATGTTTGTAATTATTATATTTGGCGTCAATAAAAGCATATGATACATAAAAAACTATATGACAAAGTTTTTTGATAAATTAAATGAAAAAAATATATTGCAATATTTTGAAAAGGCACAATATATTTATTGTTGTTGTTTTATTCAGTAAAATAGAGTGACGCAAAATAATCACTTAATCTCTTAGCCTCATTTTTTGTTATATCTTTTGGTATTTTAAAGTTTATAATAAAATTAGGGCGTAAAGGATATGACAGCTCCATGTTATCTGAATTTTCATTTTGTTCTGGGGTATATTCTTTACCATGGGCTCTATAGTCGATTTCTTTATAGTGATGTGAGAGATTAGCAACTGTTCTTTGAGGCTTTAAAGATTGACGCAAAGGCATTGACAGTGTTTTTCTTGATGTGTTTGAAAGCCATTTTATTTTTCTTTGGTGAGGGTATCCTTCTGTGTCACTGTCTACAGATTTATCAAATATATAGTCGCTTGTTACCTCGGCAAAGTAAATATCAGCTCCGTAAGGAATAAGAACTAAATCACCTTTTTGCATTTGATTTACAAATATATCTACTGTGGCATAAGCATTACCAAGATGAAGACTTTCTAATTTATAAGGCTCTTTAGAAAGTATTTGTTTTAGTTCCTCACGTGATTTACCACTTAAATTGCCTATACAAGGCCAGCCTATGGCTATTATATTTTTGATTTTAAATTCCGAAAGTCGGTTTATTTTGTGAGGGGATGGGCGTAAAAGCCATGCTGATTTTTTAAATTCTTCCATTTAAAATACCTCCTTTAGAAAAAAATGATATAACAAGTAGATAACAAGTTGTTAAATTTATGATAACATATATAAAAACAGCATGTCAACGCAAAATTAAAAATAATATTGAAAAAAATAATAAAACAAATTAAAATGTAAACAAAATTGGTTATTTTGATTACTGTTATAACAGGAGGAATAGTTAAATTGGAAGGTTTTTATAATGTAAAAGGAGACACATGGTGCATTGATTTAAAACATACTCTTATAGGTATATATAAAATTAATAAAAATGATGTTGTTATGCTTGACAGTGGAATATGTTTTGGAAACAAAACAAATTATGTTATTGATATGCTTGAAAGTGAGAATTTGAACGTAAAAGCTATTATAGCTACACATGGTCACTTTGACCATATTGGAAATAATAAGAAAATTGTTGAAAAATATAACTGCAAAGTTTATATGTATGGTGCTGAGGCTTATATGGGAAAAGACACTAATAGTATTAAATTTGAGAGAACACCTTTGCCATTTAAAGAAATTGAGAATATAGCTGACTGCTTAATAAATAATGTTAATGTTTTTATAAAACCAAATGAAAATAGCATAGAAGTATATGGAAAAAAGTTTGACATAATACACACACCTGGTCACAGTAAATCACATATAGTTATAATAACACCAGACAATATAGCTATGCTTGGTGATGCTGTTATGACAACAGATGAAATAGAAAAAACTAAAATACCATATGCCGCTAATTTTTTGGTGGATTTTGATACTAAGAAAAAATTGCTTAGTTTAAACTGTGACAAATATATAATTTCACACAAAGGTATAAGAGATGATATTAGTTATGATGTTAATAATAATATAGATTATATACAGCGTAGAGCAAAAGCTATATTAAGTTGTATTAAACAAAATATGAGTTATGATGACATAGTGGCGTCTGTTATTAAAAACATGAGTATAAATATTGACAGCCGTTTTACATTTTCGGATATTTATGGAATGATAGCGCCTTATGTGCAGTATCTTGAAGAGACAGAAAGGCTAAAAGTGATATATGATAATGGTTATATTAGGTATAATTGTTAAAAGTTTGGAAACATTTTTAAATATATTTATCATTTATGCTTAAACTTTATAATTTTTGGTAATAAGTATTTGACCAAAGTATACATTGGTGATATTATTTATGTATTATAAAGTATACAAACATGATTGTTGGAGGCTAACAGGTGAGAAAATATGGAAAATGATAGTTACAATAGTAACGTTATGCCTATAAAAAAAGATTATTTGTCTTGCTTTGAACATATTGTAAATCATATGCCTGGAGGTTTTTTTATTTACCGTGCATGTGGTGACGAAGAAATACTGCATGTTAATAGCGCTATGTTACGTATATTTGGTTGTGATACTTTAGATGAGTTTAAAGAGCTTACTGGATATACATTTAAAGGCATGGTGCATCCAGATGATATTGATGAGGTTGAAAAGAGTATAGCCGAACAAATACAAAACAGTGTTTATGATTTAGATAATGTTGAGTATAGAATTAAACAAAAAGATGGTTCAACACGCTGGGTTATTGATTATGGTCATTTTGTACATACAGAAAATTACGGCGATATTTTTTATGTGTTTATTTCTGATGATACAGAAAGAATTCAAGAAAAAATGAAAGAAATTGAAAAAGTTAATAAAGAGCTTAAAAGTATATACGAAAAAGAAAAACAGTATCGTAAAGCTGTATTGTACAATTCATCTTTCTTTTTTGAGGTTAATTTAAGCAAAAATGAGTTTATTACAAATATTACTCACAATGATGAAGGACATATATTTGATTATTTATTTGACAGATATGATATGACAGAAAATAAAAATTATTCAAAATTTGTGAGTTTGTTGTTAAAACAAGTTGAGCAAAGTGAATTTGAGAAATGTAAAAATTTTTTTGATATAGAAAGATTACTTGAATGTTATAAAAATAATGAGTTTGAACAAGAGTACAAAGGGTGGATACATGATAACTTTGGAAGAAAGTATTTAATTCACTACATAGCTTTAATAGGAAAAAACGAGAGTTCAAACCAGTTTATAGCTCTAATTATGGCAAAAGATATTACAGAACAGACTAAAAAACAGGAGGTTCTTAAATTTTCGTTATATCAGGCTCAAGTGGCGAATATAGCCAAAAACACATTTTTGGCTAATATGTCACATGATATTCGCACGCCATTAAACGCTATACTTGGTTTTACAGAGTTAATTGGTATTAACAAAAAAGATTTGGATAAAGTAGAAGATTACTTAAATAAACTTAAAATTTCTGCTAAACAACTTTTATCTATTGTTGATAAGGTTTTAGAAATCACAAGAATTGAACCTGGAAAGTCTGTTTTAGTTGAAAGAGAGTGTTATTTAATTGATTTTATTAATGATGTTGAAAATAGTATGCTTCCTGAAATGAGAGCTAAAAATATTGATTTTAAAATAGATAGCTCCAATATAAAAAATTTTGGCGTATATATAGACACTATACGCACAAAAGAAGTTTTATGTCAAATTTTAGATAATGCCGCTAAGTATACAAACTTAAATGGTGAAGTTAAACTAACCGTTACTGAGAACGATTTTATGGGAGGATATGGAAAATATTCTTTTATTATAGAGGATAATGGCATAGGAATTTCTGATGACTTTAAAGAACATATGTTTGAGCCTTTCACAAGAGAAAAAAATACAACAAAAAGCGGTATTCCAGGCAGCGGTCTTGGAATGACGGTTGTAAAAAGTATTGTTGACATGATGGAAGGTGAAATTGATTTTGAAAGTCATATAGGAGTAGGAACTAAATTTGTAGTGTCATTTATTCTTAAACAAATAAAAAGTGATTTGTATTTAAACCAGCCTTTGGAAAGTATATCGCTTAAAGGTAAGAGAGTGCTTTTGGTAGAGGATAACGAGATTAACAGTGAAATAGCAAGAGAATTGCTTAGTGAACAGGAATATGTTGTAGAAATAGCTAATGATGGTGATGTTGGGGTTGAGATGGTCAAAAATTCACAGCCAGGATATTATGATTTTGTACTTATGGATATACAGATGCCGCGAATGAACGGTTATGACGCCACAAGAGCAATAAGAAGTTTGGAGGATACAAAATTATCAAATGTTCCTATAATAGCGCTTTCGGCTAATACTTACGCTGAGGACCAAAAAAAGTCTTTAGATGCTGGTATGGATGCACATTTCTCAAAACCTATAATAATAGAGGATTTACAAAAACTTATACGCAATGTTTTGGAGAGAAGGACAGATTGTTAAAAAACTTTGTAAATCCATAATATATTTGATAGTAATATTTGTGTACATTAATTAAAGTTAAAGTTCTTTTGCTTGTTTTCTTTCAAGAAATAGCGAG
>CATJUP010000176.1 GCA_949743655.1 uncultured Eubacteriales bacterium | reverse complement strand
TATGGGAGAACTTATAAACATAAAAGGTGCTTACAAAAACAAGGATGCTGTAAGTAATGTGATAAAATATGTTACAAGGACACGTGAAAATGAAACACGCCATAATGAACTTATAAGCTATGGTGGTGCAGGGGTCAGTAATTATACAGAACCTATGCAAATGATACACATGTTTGATACTATACAGAAGCTTCATGGGATAAATTACAGGAAAGGCAGAAGAATATTCCATGAGGTTTTTTCAATTACAGATAATGAATTTAAAAGGCTTGGCTGCTGTATGGACACAGTAAACCAGATGGCTGTTGAAATGTGTATGGAATATTATAATGAAGGTTTCCAGGTTGTCTATGGAATACACTGGGAGGAAACTAAGAAGCTCCATATACATTTTGCAGTCAATGCAGTAAGTTTTATAACAGGGAAGAAATTTGACACTTCTGTAACAGGGAATTTATACAGGAAACAAAGGTTTAATGAAATAATGAAGAAATATTACAGATGTAAAACAGCCATTTATTTTTATAATAATATAAATAATAAATAACAAAGTAATGATTATATTAATAATTTAGTATATACATTTAAATTGTTTGATGTTTTAAAAGTTTTATTTATACTGACATTATTTATTATAAAATTCTATATTCTGCCCATAAAATTGAAAAAAGAAAATAAAAAACTGGCATTTTATGGGGTATTTTGCCAGTTTTTTTAATTTAATTAAAAAAATATGGGCAGAAGCATGGTAAATAAAAAACAATATATATATTTTTATTCAAATATCAATAATATACTTGATGATATCAGCTCTTGCATACTCTTTAAATTTTGATTCACGCTTTTTTTGTTGAATTTTTTGAGTAAAGTAATTTCCAAATATATAATCAAAATTAATAAAATCAGAAATATTATTATTTTCAACATTTATTTTTAATAATTTAATACATTCATTATATAATTTTAGATTACATATTTTTTCTTCATTATTACAACATGATGTACATTTTTTATAATCATCTTTATTATTTATAAAATCTGTTTTAATAATATCATCACGATTGATACCATAATCCACAATTATTTTTTCTGTATTAAATATTCTTTCTACATTTTCTGTATTATTAAGATATATACTTAACTTTTTATAAAAACTAATAAATGTAGATGTATTATCATCACAAAATTTTGATATTGAGTTCCACAGCGCACAAAAAAAATAATTTTCATACACAGGAAAAACAATTAATGCCATATAATCAATAAACTTTTTGTACCTGTTTACTAGTAAAGAAAACTTTTGCTGGTTACTAATGAAGTTTTTATTTTCAAAAGCATACATCATTGATTCAAAGTTTTCAGTAATATCAGTAAAAAAATACTTGTCTGTAAAGTTTCCATCAAAATGCTTTCCAATAGTATCTACGGCAATTTGTAGTATATATTGCCTTGTAAATACATTTGGAAGCATCAAAGAAAAATTTATTATATCGTTATAATTATTTTTTAAAATATTTTCTTCTTCTATATTTAAAATATTCTGATACAAACAGTCAATGGTAACAGGTGCTAAAAGTTTTTCTATTTTATAGGCTAAATAAACTCTGTCAGATAAAGATAGTTTATGACCAGCTTTATTAGTTTTAAGAATATTAAACATCTTTCCAACAGAAGTTATATACTGGCAGTAATCATTACAATTAATAGTCTTCTTTTTATGTATATTTAGTATATCAAGCATTTCAAAACTATTATCAGGTTTTTTCTTTTTATAAGATACCGAAAATTGATAAAATTCCAGTAAATCAAGGCTTGCAACGTTTGAGGATTGTTTTATCTGGTTAAGTAAGTTAATACTATCAAGTTTCTTATTAAGGGATTTTATTTGCCTGGTAAAATTTGCCGAATAATCGCTTATTACTGTACTAGGTATTTCACTTTGTCTTTTTATATCAAATATATTAAAGTTTTGTTTACAACTATCATTATTGTTATCCAGACCTAATAAGTAATCTAAACCATGATGGCAGCCAGACAATACATTTTCTGGACTATTTGTATAGTTTGAATATTTATAAAAATTATAATCACTTAAATGTACAGATTGTCCAATTATCCTTCTTAATTTATCATATGTAGAGAAAATTGCGTGCTGCTTAAAAACATGCCTCCAAAATTTATCACAGTCAACAAGGCATGAAAGGTCAGATTTTTTATATTTACTTCTGTAGCCAAAAATATCATATTTAGTATTACCTATAAATGAACCTAAATTTTTATAGATTGTATTATTTATGTCTTCCATCAAATCGGTATTTTTATCTTTTTCTTTTGGAATATCTCTTTCAATTTGTGGCAAATAGAAAGAATATTTCAGGATATTTGATGCCTCATTTATTTGTTTTGCCATATGTTCTATTATATTATTATCTATCTTTAAAGTTTCAGCAGTCTTTTTCATAAAATTTTTCTCCTTTTTTAACTGTATTTAATGTTATAATACCATATTTTTAAATGTCAAGGGTTTAAATTTATATATTTTTTTATATAATATCCCATTTCTTTACCTTATTAAGCTGTGCTATACTACTTTCAAGCTTAAGCAAATAAAAAACATGGTGCACCAAAGAGGAGGAATTATGGCAGAAAACCCACTTGATTTTAGAAACCAGGCATCAAACGTTGTTCTTGGTGACAATTTTAGAGGACAATCACAAACACCAGAAATACAACAACCCAATTTGCAGAACCAACCATATGGCAATATTAATGAAAATGAATTACAAATGTATCGTGATAAAACATCAATAGATTTGCGTAAGAATAAATATATGATACAACAAAAATTTAACTATCAGTGGCAATGTGCAGAGATTAAGGAAAAACATGACGCTGACAGACAGCTTTCTTATCCAGAAATTTATAAGAACCAGGAAGACAGGCTTATCTATGCCATCGTTAAGCCAAATGGAAGTAAATTGTCTTGTAAAGAGCTGATAAACGCAAGGGGAATTAAATCTTTTCTTTGCTATTCATTTTACCCTCAATTCCAGCAATTACTTTGTGTGTCGTTTAATTATGATAAAATTATTTTATGTTTAGACTATGATGTTAAAACTACTGTATTTTTAAATAAACTCCGTTCTCATGGATTGCCTCTGTTAGTGTCTGAAAGGGCACAGAAAGAAGCAGCTTCTGTTTTATTTGCATATCTTATAAATACCGCTGTGAAATGTGAGCTGCCTTTCGATTCTGGATGGTGGAAAGATGGCTGTAACAACTGGCATTTTGCCAAAGTCGATGATTTAACTATTAAGAAAGTGAGGGAAAAATATGCCTTATAAAAGATTTATTGATTCTGACTATACATTACAAATACTGCTTTCTATGGGCATAAATTATCCTGTGCTTAAAGACATTTATCCAGTCCTTAGCAAGCCGCTTTTTGTTATTCTGCCTTCTGGAAGTGTAGAGGTAGCCATTAATATACTGGCAGACAAAGATACACCTAAGCTTAGTTCAAATTTAAATTTTAAAGGTTTAAATGAAGTCTTAAACTCTGTCAATTCCGATTTTGCTGTTTACCATTTTATGCAGACAAAAAAAGGAATTGATTTTTTGGAACTTATTCTTAATGCAGTTGTTACAGGCAGTCAAGATAGTAATAATTTTGGTGCTTTGCCAGTTGTGGTTTCTGAAAATATTCCTTTCAGCTTTGATTTAAACAATTTTTTTGTTATTTTTTTTGATGACAAATTTACAGGAAGCTCTTTTAACCGCATGGCTGTTGTACCACCAGAATCAGAAAATGACCTGCCTGTCATACTGGACAAGTTTCATCATGTAACAGAAGATTCCACACATGATGAAAAGGCTCTGCTGGCAGCAGCATGTTTTCTATATCCTTTTTACAGGGACAATGGGTTAGAACAAGAGTTTCCAGCTTTACTGGATTTTGCTAAAAAACTTGTTGAACTTGATGAGGATAACCACGGTACGGAAAATGCTTATGATTTCTTTGTTCCTGGACTTTATCAATGGCAAAGGGAAACGTCATTTAATGCTGTTTGTGAACTACCAAATATAGGAATAGAAACAGAAAAACATTTAAATGACTATATATTTTTTAACAGTAAATATATTTACATAAACGAAAATTTCTTCAAAAAAATAATTTCATCTTTTTTAGGAACTTCTCATTTACCTTTAATGAAAGCGCTCGCCAGTGAAGGGATTCTATGTCCTGATAGTACATATACGGCAAAAATGTCTTATTATAATATTGCTGGTAATGCTTGCAGGAAACATATGCTTCGTTTTTCGCGGGAAAAACTTACCCAGACTGGTGAAGCAGGGTTTATAGAAATATGCCAGAATACAAAAAAAGATATCTAGTATACAATATAATTATATGCTAAATAAAAAATATAATGGAGGATAATATTTAATGGGACAGAAAAAAATATATTTGGGTCAAAATAATAATTTAGATACATATTTTGATTTAGAAGCAGCATCAAATAAGCACATAATTATTTTCGGTGCAACTGGCAGCGGTAAAAGTGTCCAGGCACAGAATATCATTCTGGATATTGCCAGAAATGGCGGTACTGTTGTTGTGCTGGATATACATTCTGTTTTTTCTAAAGAGCAGATTTTTCATGTGTATAGAAAAGAACTGGAAATGTATTTAAATGAAATTGATGTTTACAATGATGGTATTTCATGTAATTTATTTACACCCATAAAATTTGCAGATGGGACGGTTGAAAAACCTTGTGATACAGCAGGAGCAGTTGTTGACATTCTGGCACGTGCCACAAAAATGGGAATGAAGCAAAAAGGAGTTTTACGGGAGATTATAGAAGACTTTATGTATAGCGGGTTTTATGAAACACGTGGTATTGGGGCACTAGATTTCCAGCTTAATTTTAATAAAACAAATGAAACAGAATATATAAGGAATAAACTTTATCCTCTTATATCACACAACATATTCCGCCCAGGCAATTCATTTATAAAAAAAGGCAAGATTAATGTTGTATGTCTGGAAAAATTTGATTTATCAACACAGGAAATTATTGCTGAACTGCTTTTGTCCTATCTTTGGCGTATGGCATCAGTTTCAAGTTTTAAGGAGAATGGTCTTTTCGTATTTGCAGACGAGTTCCAGAACCTTATATCAGGGAAAAATTGCGCTTTAAACCAGATTATAGCTGAGGGGCGTAAATTTAATTTAAACCTTATACTTGCAACACAACAGTTTCCATCCAGTACACAGCGTATGGCACAAAATTTTATGCAGTCTGGTCTTATACTTCTTTTCAAACCTTGTTCAGACCAGATAAATATAGTTGCAAAGTTTATAGACCCTGATAAAAAAAACGAGTGGGCAAAAATACTGGCATCTTTAAGAAAGGGGGAATTTATAGCAGTTGGTAAACTTACATTTAATAATTACAAGTATACAAATCCATTAAAAATTTCAAATATCATGTAAAATAATATATAAAATATTATTATTTATATTTTTGATTTAATTTAAAATTTTAATCATATACTATATACTTAGTAAAGAGCCAGGAAATTATCCTGGCTCTTTGTTTATTTTTCAGAAAGGAGGCTTAAATTATATGAATAATGTAATTAAAATTATCATTATTGGTGTTCTCACCGCTATTACATCAGCCTTATCACAGAATGATGATTAGTACGCTGTAATGGCACTGGAAAAGTCCATACAGGAATGAAAGCCCTGGTAGTTTAATACTAGGGTTTTCATTTATTACAGTGCTGGTAGTTCTTCGTTTTTAGTTTGTTTTTTTCTTAACAATATCTGTTCCTGGTCAATTTCTTTTTGCATGGATTACTAAAAACACATTATAATATGCTTCTTAAATCTTTTCCACTAATGCTTAATCAAAATTCTTTCTAGCTCATCTAATTTCTCCTTACTTGTTTCCCTCTCCATAAATTTCTTAAATTGTTTTTTACTTTTAGTTTTTTTATCCATATCTTCTGTAATCCATTGTTTGATTTTGGCATAAGTACAGCAATTGTATGCACTGGTATGTTCTATGTAATCCTCAACAAGTTCCCTGCCAAATTCATTAATTAATTTATCTATTTCCCCTGAAAGTTCTTTTGGTGCTGGCTTTAGTGGCTGTTCTGGTTTAAAGGTGAATATATAACCCTCAACAGGTCTTCCACGCTTATGTTCATACTTGACAGTACATTGCAAATCATTAAAATAATTCTGTAATTCTTTTAATGATGGTTTAATTATCTTGTCCATTATATATTTAGTGCTATATGAAGCAGGACAATCAACCTTTTTTCTAAAATCATTTAATTTAACTTCAAATACACCAGTAGTCTTAAACTGCTTTAATAAGCGGTATAATGTTTTAGAATACTTACTATCTAATTTGACAAACTCATTTAAATCAAAACGTGTAAAATTTTTAACCAATTCGTTTAATATGAACCTGAATTTTTCATTTACAGCAACTGTTAATTCCTGTTTTTCTGTATCAATTTCAAATGTTGGGAATAAAACAAACATTATTATTTTGGTTTCTGTTCTTAATTTACAGGTAACTTTCATTAATTTTTCGTTCATGTGTTCAAGGTCTTTAATAAACTGTTTTATTGAATTAGATTTTTTATAATTTGTTATATTCCTTAATTCCAAAAAACTAAATGTTATCTCATTTGTTCCTATATCCCTCATACGGCTACATAATGCCATTAGAAAATTAAAATCTATAGTAGTAAATCCAGAAAATTTTAAACCATTCATATAATTGTCGTATTTTACTATTTCATTCAAAATTTTTCCCTCCGTAAGTATATATACATAAACTATAACATAATATTGTCACTATACCAACTAAAAAGTGTCTATTATGGGTATTTTTACGACCAAAAACGGGTATTTTTGTGACTAAATAACCTCACAGCCCTTATTCCACAAGGATTCCCAGCCTCCTAAAAGGTTTTAAAAAGATTTTAAAAGATATTTATAAAAAGAGAACTATCGAAAGAAACATATGTATAGATTAATAAGATATTATCATCTTATTTTACTTCATTAGAGTAATTTTTATACCTGAAAAACACAATACCACTTTAAACCACGTATAAGCCGTTTTAAGACACTTTATTTTTATTGGTATATAAAAACCATTCTGGCATTTAAGTCCCTGTATAAAGCTTATAATGCGTTTTAAACGGTATTATTTTACAATACTCCCATATTATGACAAAACTATACAATTTTTGATTTACTACTGTAAGTTAAAAAGTTGTATAATCTGTATAAAAAAGTCTATGTAAAACAAAAAGAAAAATCCCTTAACCATACAATAATAGTTTGGGGATTTTTCCTTTGTCTATATGGACTTGCCACTTCTTTTAACCTGTCAGTACCCTAAAATAAATCATTATGTGTACCTGTTCTGATTAATTTTAAGATAAGGGTTTCATGGACAATTTTATAAACTAACAGCCAGTCTGGTTCTATGTGGCACTCTCGCATATTTTTATAATTTTTTGAATTATTAAGCGGACGGTCTTTATATGCTCCTGGTAAAGGTTTCCCACTACACAAAAGTGAAATTGTCTTTTTGAGCTTTTCTGGATTACATCCCCTTTTAACTGCGAGTTTGTAATCTCTTTTAAATTGTCCTGTAAATTCTGGTTTAAGCATTAAGAGCCTCCATCAAATCATCAACACTGTCAAATGGACCATATATATCTTCACTTTTTTCAGCCGCTTCCATCGCTTCATATGTTGTCTGGTTTGGCTCTCCCAGACGGACTTCAAAGGGCAGTCCTTGATATCGTAAAGCCTGGCG
>CATJUP010000175.1 GCA_949743655.1 uncultured Eubacteriales bacterium | reverse complement strand
TATGCCATTTAATTTGCTCGGCAGACCTTTTGGAACAATAAGTTTGTTTAAATTTGTATCACATATCCACAATACATTATGTATATTTGCATATTCTTTTTCTTTAGCACTAATTTCGTTATAAACGTTTTCTATATTTTGAGACAAAACAAATACATTTACACATACAATGTTTGTACAACAAAATTTTTTAATATCTATATTTTCTAAATTTATATTTTTTTCAAAATTGCCGTCTGTATTTATTATTAAACAATAAAAAACAGGCGGCATTATTTTAAAATAATATTTTTGCTCTAAACTTTCAAAACCACTTTCATTTAAATTTTTATATAAATCAAAATATTCCAAAACTACACCTTCATTTTTACTACATATCAAGTATACGGCTTATTATAATAAGACTTCCCAAACCTGGTATTCCTAAAAAGCCAACTATGCACGCTGTAAGAACATTAACTCCTATGTAAATATTAAATGGTGAAAAAACAATATTACACAAATATATAATTCCCGCACCTATAAAAGAACGTATTATAAATTTAAACAGGGCCGTTAAAGGCCCAGCCATAACAACAAAAAGCATTAAAAACGCAAATACTATTATCATTGAGAATATCACGAAAGACGGCTGCATAACTGTCCCCCTTCCGCCCTAATACCTGTCTTTTTTGCCTGACGTATAAAATACTGATATTTTTTATTAAGAGCCTCCATTTGGTATATATAACTGTCTATAAGGCTCTCATCGGTCTCCATGTTAAATTTATTGCGTATTAAGTACATTTCTTTTTTTATTTCTTCTATATTGTCTATAATATAATCGTCGGGCTTATATTTTTTCATGGCATTTCCTCCCATATATATCTATATAAATAATATAAGCCCTTTTGAACAAATTATACCTTTAAAATTATAAAAATTGGTATATTTTAAAAAATTAATACAATCTATTCTTAATTTTAATTATATTTTTCTTTTTACGTATTCCATACAATATTTTGATATTATACCTATAATAAAACCAGTAATAACTCCGCTTATTATAAGTACAGGAATTAGATATATTACAACATTTCTTCCAAGCATAAAATATGCCACAGTTATTTGTCCTATATTATGAAATATTCCTCCAACAACACTTACGCCTATAACGCTTATATTTTTTAATTTATAAGCAATTATCATAGTAAAATAACTTAAAAAAGCTCCTGCCAAACTATACCAAACACCCAAAAACCCTCTAAACAAAAGCGCCGACACAACTACTCTGACTATTGATATATAAAACGCCTCTTTAACACCCATTACATACATGCACAAAAGCACTATTATATTTGAAAGCCCCAATTTAACACCTGGTATTGGTACAGGTATTTGCACAACAGCCTCAACATATCCCATTAATATAGCCAAAGACGCAAATACACTATAATAGGCAATTTTTTTTGACATATATTTTTCTCCTTAATTAGTCACAGCGTCAATATATTTTTTGTCATCGTTTTGTATTTCAACAACCATTTTATGAGGAAGGCATATTATACTTTCATTATTGCGGTATATAGGCACATGATTTACACAAATTTTATCGGCACAGTCGGCTGATATTATACTAACACTACCATTAAGTATTTGTATTTCATTTACTCCATTTTCACTTTGTATTAAATCATTTATGTTTTCAGATAGAGCGTAACGCTTTTTTTCTTCGCCATTTAAATAAACAACTGCATAAGAGCCACTGTCTCCAAATTTTAATATTCCAGAAAAATAAAGCGCGCACGCCACTAAAACAGCTACTATTATTATTACAAAATCTAATTTTTTCAATAGCCGCCTCCTGATAAAATTGATAAAATGAAGTTTCAATTTAAAATTATTTTGCTTATTTTCTTTTAAGAAAATAAGCAAAGTTTAATACGAAGTTTCAATAGTTTTTGTGGGTTCTATTCAATCCCGCAAACTTTTTTAAAAAATTTGTCAGTGATTTCGTTATGCTCAAAGCTCTTGCTGGACGAGTGTCCTCTTGACACTCAGCAACCGCACTTATCTGCGGCACTTTTTAGACAAAAAACTCTAACTTAAAAACTAACATTTTTCCTTAACAAAGTAATGACTTTTAATGAAACTAAGTTTCTATTTGAAAGTTCTTTGGCTTCATTTCTTTCAATAAAGGGAGGAAAGAATTTATTTCGTTATTTTTTCAATTCCGCCCATATAAGGTCTCAAAACTTCTGGTATTATTATAGAACCGTCTGGTTGCTGATAATTTTCCATTATAGCCGCTGTTGTGCGTCCTACTGCAAGTCCACTGCCATTAAGTGTATGAACAAGTCTTGCTTTATCTTTAACATTGTCCTTAAATTTAATATTAGCTCTTCTTGCCTGAAAATCTTCAAAATTGGAGCAGCTTGAAATCTCAACATATCTGTTATAGCTTGGCATCCAAACTTCAATATCATATGTCATAGCGGCACTAAAACCAAGGTCTCCGCCACAAAGCCTTACAACCCTATAAGGAAGCCCAAGAGCCTTAAGTATATCCTCGGCATCGTTTGTAAGAGTCTCAAGCTCATCATAAGAGTTTTCTGGTCTTGCGAATTTTACCATTTCAACTTTATTAAACTGATGCTGACGTATAACTCCTCTTGTGTCCCTTCCCGCAGAACCAGCCTCGGCTCTAAAACAAGCGGTGTATGCGCAATGTTTTATTGTTAAATCTTTTCCGTCAAGTATCATATCGGCGTACATATTTGTTACAGGTACCTCGGCTGTAGGCACAAGAAAATAATCTGTTCCCTCAACTTTAAATGCGTCTTCTTCAAATTTAGGCAATTGTCCTGTACCTGTCATTGATTTTCTGTTTACCATAAAAGGCGGAAAAACTTCAACATAGCCTTGTTTATCTACATGTAAGTCAAGCATAAAATTAATTATAGCTCTTTCAAGTCTTGCGCCCAAACCTCTGTAAACTGTAAATCTTGAACCTGTTATTTTTCCGGCTGTAGCAGGGTCTAATATATTTAATTCCTCACCTAAATCCCAATGAGGTTTAAATTCAAAATCAAATTTTGTTGGCTCTCCCCATTTTCTAATTTCCTCGTTTTCGGTGTCATCTTCTCCACTTGGCACAAGTTTATAAGGAGTATTTGGTATTGTGAGAAGAAATTTATTAAGTTTTTCATCAACTTCAGATACTTGGGCATCAAGCTCTTTTATTTGTTCTGATAATTTTTTCATATCAGCCATTAGTTCGGTTGTATCTTTTCCTTCTTTTTTAAGTTTTGGTATTTCTTTAGAGTCAGCGTTTTGTCTCTTTTTTAATTCCTCTGTTTTTCCTATAAGTTCACGTCTTTCTATATCCATTTTTGTAAACTCATCAATATTATAGTTTTTGTTTCTTTTTGCAAGTGCTGCTTTTACACTTTCAATATCCGTTCTTAATAATTTTACATCTAACATTTTATTTCCTCCAATTTTAAAAATATTTTAAATATTTGAATATTTATTGTTTAATAAGGCAACAATAAAAACGTACATTTCAGTTTTGAAAATTAAATTTTTCAGGGTTGAAATGTTTTGCCGGAAATCAATCCCCCCGATTTCCGGTTTTATTATTATAATGACGCCTTAGAGTGTTTTTTTAAACCACTTCTTCTCTTGTTTCTCTTTGGCAGTACCTCATTTTCATACCTTTCGCGTATTTGTTTTATTGTTTCTTTAGTTTCATCAGAAATATTTGTTTTGTCAACAGCCATATTTAGAGCTTGTTTTTCTTCGTATGATAAAATATACTCGCTCACACCTGTATCTATAGGTTTAGCATAAGTATAACTTCCAGAACGACTGTGTATTCCGTTTAGTATAATACCATTATTTTCATTATCCAAAAGAGCTACCGCAAAACATAAATTTCCGCCTTCCTCATCAAATGGATTATATCTTATTATACTTACTTTTTGAATACACTTATCCATATTATCATTTAAATCCATAACGGCTTTTGACATACTATCATACTTTTCATCTATCTGGTTTGACTTTTCAAAAAACTCTTTAAATTTTTCATCAAGTTTTCCATCTTCAAAATTAAAATTAGCTATATTTTTATATTTTTTTCTCATTACAAAAATTTGCACTATAGCCACTACAGATACTACAAACAAAACACATATTGCTAAAAACATAAAAGCTATTATAAAAATTATATTTTGGCTTATAAAATCAATAATTTCAGGCATTTATACATTTCTCCTTAGTTTATAATTTTATTTATCAGCCCCATAATACGGTCAAGGTCATCATTTGAGTAATATTCTATTTCTATAGCGCCTTTATTTTTTCCGTTTTTAATTTTTACTTTTGTACCAAGTATGTTTTTAAGTTTTTCTTCTATATAATTGTAATTTGAAATATCTAAATTGCTATTTTTATTTTTAACTTTTTTATTTTTAGAACTTAATAAATTTTTTACTATTTTTTCTGTTTCTCTTACACTTATACCAGTGTCTATTATATTTTTAGCTATTTCAAATTGCTCATCGCCGTCTTTTAAAGCTAATATAGTTCTGGCATGACCTGCTGAAATTTTCTCATTTTTAACAAATTCCTGAACTCTCTCATCAAGACTTAAAAGCCGCATAGCGTTAGCCACAGCAGAACGGCTTTTTCCAACTCTATCGGCTATTTCATCTTGACTTAAATTAAAATCTTTGCTAAGTTTTCCATATCCTGCCGCTTCTTCCATTGGGTTTAAGTCTTCACGCTGCAAATTTTCGGCTAATGCTATTTCAAAAATTTGATTATCATCATATTCTTTTATTACAGCAGGAATTTCTTTTAATCCAGCTATTTTAGATGCTCTCCAGCGTCTTTCACCGGCTATAAGTTCATAAAAGTCATTATTTTTTTTAACTATAACAGGCTGTATTACACCGTAATTTTTTATTGAGTTTGCCAATTCTTCAAGAGTTTGTTCATTAAATTGTCTTCTTGGCTGTTGGGTATTAGGTTCAATCAAGTTTATATCAATAAGTGTAACAGAAGAAGAATTTATATTAACGGTTTCTTTTTTTGCGGTTTCAAACAGTGCCTCAAGTCCTTTTCCTTTTGGTCCAAGACCTCCTTTTTTAACAGCCAAATTAACTCCACTCCTTTTGTATAACCTCTTCAGCCAAAAGTCTATAACTTTCAGCTCCCTTTGAGCGCCCATCATATAAAATTATAGGAAGACCATGGCTTGGTGCTTCTCCTAAACGGACATTACGAGGTATTATAGTTTTGTAAACATTTTCTCCCAAATCCTTTTTAACTTCCTCTACAACTTCCATAGATAAATTTGTTCTTGCGTCATACATTGTAAAAACAACACCCTCAATTTCGAGTGAAGGATTGAGTATTTTTTTTACAAGTCCTATTGTATGAAGTAATTGCTCAAGCCCCTCAAGTGCAAAATACTCACATTGTATAGGCACAAGCACAGTATTTGCGGCTGTAAGAGAATTTATAGTTATAAGATTAAGAGAAGGAGGACAATCTATAATTATAAAATCGTATTTATTTTTAATTTTTTTTATAGCATTTGAAAGTATATGCTCTCTTTTTTCACGCCCTATAAGCTCTATTTCAGCACCTGATAAATTTATATTTGACGGAGCTACATAAAGTTTTTCAACACAAGTTTTTTGTATTATATCTTCAATTTTGCTTTCTTCAAGCATAACTTCATAAACTGTTTTATCAATTTGATTTTTCTCAAGACCAAGACCACTTGTTGTATTTCCCTGTGGGTCGGCGTCTATAATAAGCACTTTTTTACCGGCCTCTGCCAAACACGCCGAAAGATTTATAGCGGTAGTTGTTTTGCCAACTCCGCCTTTTTGATTTGCAACCGCTATAACTCTTACTTTACCCATAAAACATCTTCCTTATCATTTATTTTTTTAAACTAAATTTATACAATTAATTTTATCACAACAATAATTAAAAATAAACCAAAAATAATAATTTTAACAAATGTTTCACGTGAAACAATTTTATATTTCAAATTTTAAATGTTTCACGTGAAACATTTACATTCTTTCTGGAGCTGATACACCTATAATATTTAAACCTTTTGTTAAAACATTATTCACAGCTTTTACAATTTCAACTCTTGCCGCTTTAGCGCTTATATCATCAACAAGTATAGGGTTATCATGATAAAATTTGTTAAACGCCTGTGATAGTTCAACAAGATACCTTGATAATATAGAAGGTTCATTTTTATTTGCGGCATCAATAAGCTTTTTACCAAAGTCGTTAAGCACTTTACATGTTTCAAAAGCCGCCTCATCCGAAACAAAAGAATAATCCGCTTTTGAAAAATCAATTTCACCAGCTTTTTTTATAATGCTACAAGCCCTGGCATTTGTGTATTGAACATATGGACCTGTCTCACCGTCAAAGTTTAACATTCTCTTCCACGAAAATACTACGTCTTTTATTCTTCCATTATAAAGGTCATTAAATATAACAGCGCCTATACCAACTTGTTTAGCCACATTTTCTTTGTCAGGTAATTCTGGATTTTTTTCATCTATTATTCTTTTTGTCTCATCAATAGCCTCTTTTAAAAGCTCTTCCATAAGAACAACATTTCCATGTCTTGTTGAAAGTTTACCGCTTTCAAGACTAACAAGCCCAAAAGGAACATGTTCCATATTATCTGCCCAATCGTAACCCATTTTTTTAATTACGGCAAACAACTGAGCAAAATGAAGATTTTGGTCAATAGCTGTTACATACAAACATTTATCAAAATCATATGTCTTTTTTCTATAAATAGCCGCCGCTATGTCTCTTGTAGCATAAAGTGTACCGCCGTCACTTCTTATTATAAGGCAAGGAGGCATGTCCAAATCATCAAGCTCCACAATCATAGCGCCATTACTTTTTTTAAGAAGCTCTTTGTTTTTAAGCTCCTCAACAACGGCATCCATTTTGTCATTATAAAAACTCTCTCCTGTATAAGCGTCAAATTTAACGCCTAACATGTTATAAACTCTCTCAAATTCCTTAATTGATAAATCATAAAACCATTTCCAAAGTTTAAGCGCCTCACTATCGCCATTTTGCATTTTTACAAACCAGCCTCTTGCCTCATCATTTAATGATGGGTCAATTTCGGCTTCGTCATGGAATTTTACATATATTTTCATAAGTTCCGATATTCCATTTTTTTCAATACTTTCTTTAGAGCCCCATTTTTTATATGCTGATATAAGTTTTCCAAATTGAGTTCCCCAATCGCCCAAATGATTTACTCCAACACAATTATAACCTATAGCATTATAAATTTTATAAAGTGCGTTTCCTATAACAGTTGAACGCAAATGACCCACATGAAAAGGTTTGGCTATATTAGGAGAGGAGTAATCTATAACAACAGTTTTGCCTTTTCCTATATCACTTTTGCCATAATCTTTGTCATTAGCTTTTAATAATACCTCTTTAACAAAAAATGATTTATCAGCGAAAAAATTAATATATGCCCCTTTTATATCAATACTTTTTACAAAATTTGGTTTAACAATTTTTTCTAATATATCATTAGCTATATCCACAGGAGGCTTTTTTAATATTTTAGCCAATTTAAAACATGGAAAAGCGTAATCACCCATTTTTTTGTCAGGTGGGATTTCAATCGAGTTTAATATATCATTTACATCAACAGATATAACATTTGCTATAGCGGCTGATATATCATATTTAAAGTCCATATTTTACCTCCAGTTATAAATATCTCAATATAAATAAAATGAGTTTACCATAATATATATTAAAATTCAACTTATTTGTGTCGAAAAAGTATTTTGTTACCTTAGCTCATAACCCATTTTTTGCAAACTTTATCTATGATAGCCATATATACTAATTCAATTTTAATTTTATTTAGCTTCATTCTATTTAAACAAAAATATATATTTATTA
>CATJUP010000174.1 GCA_949743655.1 uncultured Eubacteriales bacterium | reverse complement strand
TACCAAACAAAAAGATGAGCCGCCTGTTAAATATAATTATAGTTCTGATGTGTCAAACTCTATAATAGGCGGCGGAAGCATTATAAATGGCAAGATTGAGAGTTCTGTACTTTTTAGAAGAGTTTATATAGGCGAAAATACAGTTATTAAAAACTCAATACTAATGGAGGGCTGTTATATAGGCAATAACTGTTTTATCGAAAACGCTATATTGGATAAACAAGTTTCTGTTTCTGACGGAAAGCAGATAATAGGAGAGGATACAGAGCCTAAAGTTCTTAAAAAACGTGAGGCTGTTTAATTACAATATTAATAGTGGCTAAAATAAAAATGTAATTTAAAAGGGGTGTTTTGTTTATGAAAATAACGGACGTAAGAATACGTAAAATAAGTAAAGAAGGAAGAATGAAAGCTATAGTTTCTGTAACATTTGATGAGGCTTTTGTTGTACATGATATAAAAGTTATTGAAAAAGATGAGGGCATTTTTATAGCTATGCCAAGCAGAAAAAATATTGATGGTGAATTTAGAGATATTGCGCACCCTATAAATAAAGAGATGAGAGAGACTCTTCAAGAGGCTGTACTTAGCGAATATAAAAAAGCTATTGACGAAAACACAGAAACAGATAATACACCCGTTGAATAAAGAGATGTTTTATAAACCGCGCTTTTGCGCGGTTTATATATGTAAGAATTATATTATAAATAATACAAAATAATATGTAATAAATGCGGTAAATACACCATTTATAAATTTGCTTAGCGCAAAAAGACTTATATTAATGTTAGTTCCATTTAAAAAATCAATAGACTGCGCTATAACAGATATTCCGCCAAAACTTACAATAAATCCTCCAATGGCTGCTTTAACGCTTAAATCGGCAGTGCTGTTTTTAAGAACGTTTATTCCGCATGTCATTTCTAAAGAACCAGTTAAAATTGATTTTAACTCATTATATCCCAAAGGAATTATAAATGACATAATTTTTGACAAAATACTCATAACGCCAAATATTTCTAATATATCGCTTATAACCGAAAAAAGTATTATGTATCCGCCTACTCTTATTACAGCCTCACATGAGTTTTGAACAGATGAGTTGTTTTTTGGAGCAGAACATTGATATATTCCATAAATATAATTTTTTTGGTTTAATATTGTTCTGTTTAAAATTATTCCTGTAAATGTATTTGATATAATAGATGATATTAAAATTATGTATCCAGCTTTAGCACAATTTAATGTTTGGCAAGCCAAAGTACCTACTATAAACATAGGTCCGGCATTACAGCAAAAAGACAATAATTTTTGTACGTCTAAAGAGTTTATGTCATTTTTAAAATAAATGTCAGCCGATATTTTAGCGCCAAGAGGATAACCAGATAAAAGCCCAAATATATAGGCTAAAATACCATGTCCATTTACGTTAAATATATTTTCAAAAGAGTAAAAAATAAATTTAGGTATTTTTAAATTAGAGTTGTTTGTTATTATATTTACCATAACCATAAAAGGAAACAATGACGGAACAACATTATTAAACCAAGACAAAAGCCCGTTTTTAGCTGATACAATCATTTTTTCGGGATAAAACAAAAGAAACAATATTATTATTACAGCCGATATATTAAAAATTGATTTATACTTTTTCATATATACCTTTAATTAATTGTGGTTAATTAATTTATATTTTAATATATATTAAAGTATTACTGGCGGAGAGGTATAATAATGATATGGATAACGGTTTTTTATATTATTTTGACACATATAATAAATGTCGTCAGCTTTTTTGTTAAATTCAAATATAAGTTTTGAATTTTTATCAAGTTTTTGCTCGTCTTTTTTAATATTAATAATTACAGGAACACTCGCTTTATCGGTTATATTTTTAATAACAGGAACGGCACTTTTTTTAAACCCTATAATGTGTATATAAGGACAATAACCATTATTTTTAAAATAATTCATGTCATTACTTTTTAAATCAAGTATTATGTGGGTTAGTATACGCTGTATACCAGTGTAGGAATATCTTTTGGATTTTGAGAAAGCCACTATATCGGAAAATTTGTAACAGGTTTTTAGTGATTTATATATTTTATTTTCTATTCCCTCGCGTACATCTAATATTTGTTTTATATATTCAGGGGTTCTTTCTCTAAGAGTAAAATTTAGTATATGCGACATATTATCAGTTAAAACAATATTTCCGCATTTTATATCACTTTCTAAAATTTCCCAAATTTCTTCAGGAATGAAATTATATATAGATATATCATTTTTATATATCATGTCTCTTATAGCTGTGGCTGAAACAAAACTTTCTTTAGGTTCATAACTGTTATAGCCATTGTCAACACGTTTTAAACAAAATGGCTTTATGTTTGATTTAAAGTGCCTTAGAGCTTTTAAATACTCTAAGGCTAAAATATTGTTTGGTGTAAGAGAAGGGTTTATATTAAAATACGAAAGTGCCATTTGTCTTGCCGCTGGAAAGCTAATGCCTTTTGAAAGATAATGTGCTAAAACTTTTTTAAAATCGTCATTTTCATTATCCATAAGTTTAGAAAAGTGTTTAAGCTCCTCTAAATTATTGCTTTCGGTACCAAACGACACAAAGTCTATAATATTTAATTTGTGCATTATACTTATGGCAGTCATGGCAAAATACTCGGCACTGGCGCATGAAAAAAACGCGGGAATTTCGATTACAATATCAGCCCCACATTTAAGAGCACATAAAGCCCTTGTGTATTTATCAAAAATAGCTGGTTCGCCTCTTTGTGTAAAATTGCCGCTCATAACGGCTATAACACAATCGGCATTTAAAACCTGTTTTGTCTTTGATATATGATATTTATGACCGTTGTGAAACGGATTGTATTCGGATACTATTCCCACGTTAAGCATTTTGTTCTCCTAAATTATATTGTTGGTTTAAATAAGCCCAATTTTTTACTAAAGTCAGCCATAGCGTCTGATATTTTAATTTGCTGAGGACAGACAGCTTCACAGCTTTTGCAGCCTATGCAGGCGTTTGGCTGTTTTTCTTTAGGCATAGCCATTAAAGCCATAGGGGCTATAAAGGCAAGCCCTTCTCCTGTAAAACAGTGCTCGTTATAAAGTGACAAAAGGTTAGGTATATCTAATTTTTGAATACAGTGTGTTACACAATAACGGCATTCGGTACATGGAAGAGCTATTTTTTTAACCATATTATCGGCTATTGATAATAAAGTTTGTGTTTCTTCTTCATTAAGAGGCTCTTCGGTATTAAATATTTGAACGTTTTGTTTAATTTGCTCTATACTTGATGCGCCTGAAAGTATTGTTTTTACTTCTGGTATTGACTGTAAAAATCTAAAAGACCACTCCACAATACTTTTATCAGGACGCAAAGAATTTAATTTTTTAATATCGTCATCAGACACATTAGCAAGTTTTCCGCCTCTTAAAGGCTCCATTACCCAAACTGGTATGTTGTAATTTTTTAATAACTCAATTTTTGACTTAGCGTCTTGAAATTCCCAGTCTAAAAAATTAAGCTGTATTTGGCAAAACTCCATTTTACTTCCATACGCTTTTAAAAATCTTTCAATAACACTGTAACTTCCATGGGCAGAAAAACCTAAATGTTTTATGCGACCGTTTTCTTTTTGTTTAATAAGATAATCATAAATACCATATTTTTCATCAGTATAAGCGTCTATGTTCATTTCGCATACATTGTGGAACATATAAAAATCAAAATACTCAACTCCACATTTTTTAAGCTGTTCCTCAAATATTTTTTCTACTTTATCCATATTTGAAAGGTCGTATCCTGGAAATTTATCAGCCAAAAAGAATTTTTCACGAGGATATTTTTTTAATATTTTTCCCATAACTATTTCAGATTTTCCATTGTGGTAGCCATATGCCGTATCAAAATAGTTTACACCATTTTTAATAGCATAGTCTACCATTTCGGCAGTTTCTGTCTCATTTATTTCTCCGTTGCTCAAAACGGGTAATCTCATAGCGCCCATAGCTATAGATG
>CATJUP010000173.1 GCA_949743655.1 uncultured Eubacteriales bacterium | reverse complement strand
CATGAACTAAATTAGTCTACTATTAACTTTGGCACACACTAATAAAAGTTAAAGTTCTTTCGCTTCCTTTCTTTCAAGAAAGGAAGAAAGAATTTTTGGCACAGAAATTGCTGTATATATTTTAAAACAATTTTTAAAAAATAAGGAGGATTTATATGTCACAAGTATTAGAAATCAGATGGCATGGAAGAGGCGGTCAAGGCGCTAAAACAGCATCTTTGCTTTTAGCCGATGTAGCTTTTAACACAGGTAAATACGTACAAGGTTTTCCCGAGTACGGACCAGAAAGAATGGGCGCACCTATAACAGCTTATAACAGAATAAGCGATACCCCTATAAGAGTTCACTCAAATATATATGACCCGCAATATGTGGTTGTAGTTGATGAAACTCTACTTGAGTCTGTTGATGTTACAAAAGGACTTAAAAAAGACGGCGCTATAATTATAAACTCGCCTCGCACAAGCGAAGATTTAAAGCCTTTGCTTAAAGGTTATGAGGGTAAAGTTTACACAATAGACGCTCGTAAAATATCTGTTGCCGCATTAGGTAAATATTTCCCTAACTCTCCTATGTTAGCCGCTATAGTAAAAGTAACAGGTATTATGGATGATGAGGCGTTTCTTAAAGAAATGGAAAGTTCTTACAAACACAAATTTGCCTCTAAATTAGAGGTTATAGAAGGTAACATGAAAGCCCTTAAAATGTCATTACAGGAGGTAAAATAATGTCTTCAGTAGATTTTATAAACGAGAACATAAGCTGGAAAAATATAACTCCAGGCGGCGAAGTGTACGAAGGCGGTACTGCCGCTGATTTTAAAACAGGCGACTGGAGAATAAATATACCAGTGTTTATAGCCGAAAAATGCAAACAATGCCTTCTTTGTACGCCTGTTTGTCCTGATTCGGCAATACCGGTAAATGACGGAAAAAGAGAGGATTTTGATTTTATTCACTGCAAAGGCTGTGGCATATGCGCTAAAGTATGTCCGTTTGACGCTATAATAATGAAAAAGGAGGAAAAATAAATGACAGCAAAATCAATAAGAGAAAGACTTTCAGGTAATGAGGCTGTCGCCATAGCCATGAGACAAATAAATCCAGATGTTATGGCAGCGTTCCCTATTACACCGTCAACAGAAATTCCACAGTATTTTTCAACATTTGTAGCTAACGGACAAGTTGACACTGAGTTTGTTCCTGTAGAAAGCGAACATTCAGCTATGAGTGCTTGTGTTGGTTCTGAGGCGGCAGGCGCCAGAACAGTTACTGCTACATCTTCATGCGGTTTGGCACTTATGTGGGAAGAACTTTATATAGCGGCGTCTTGCAGACTTCCTATAGCATTGGCATGTGTAAACAGAGCGTTATCTGGTCCTATAAATATAAACTGTGACCATTCCGACTCAATGGGAGCAAGAGACTCTGGCTGGATACAAATTTATTCCGAAAACAATCAAGAGGCTTATGACAATTTTGTTCAGGCTTACAGAATAGCCGAAAATGAGAATGTAAGACTCCCTATAATGATATGCCAGGACGGTTTTATAACAAGCCATGCCGTTGAAAACATATCGCTTATTGACGACAAAGATGTTAAAGATTTTGTTGGTGAGTATAACCCTTCCGAATATATGCTTAATAAAGACCACTCAATGGCTGTTGGTCCTTATGATGTTCCGGCATTTTATATGGAACATAAAAAACAACAAGCTGTAGCTATGGAAAACGCTAAACAAGTAATACTTGATGTTGCCGCGGAATTTGAAAAAATGACAGGAAGGAAATACTCTCTTTTTGAAACATACAAACTTGATGACGCCGAATGTGCTATTGTAATAATTAACTCAGCCGCGGGAACAGCTAAAGACGCCATTGATAAACTTAGAGAAAAAGGCAAAAAAGTTGGGCTGC
This sequence comes from uncultured Eubacteriales bacterium, assembly GCA_949743655.1. GTDB lineage: Bacteria > Bacillota > Clostridia > Lachnospirales > Anaerotignaceae > Neoanaerotignum_A. Next base: position 6,357 of record CATJUP010000173.1, on the reverse strand, counting down.
TTAAAATAAGAGTATTTAGACCATTTCCAGCCGATGAAATAGCCGAGGCGCTTAAAAACGTTAAAGCTATAGCTGTTATGGACAGATGTGAAGGTTTTTCAGCACAAGGCGGACCTTTAGGCGCTGAGATAAAAAGCGCTTTATTTAATCATTGTTCGACAGCAAAAGTTATTAACTACATATACGGCATAGGCGGAAGAGATGTTAGAGTTGAAAATATAGAAGAAGTATATGAGGCGCTGTTTAATGTAATTAAATCTGGAAACATTGGTCAGGCATACCGCTATTTGTCACTTAGAGATTGAGGAGGCGTTTGAATTGGCAAATTTTAAAGAAATAATGAGCAGACCCGAAAGGCTTACAGGAGGGCATAGAATGTGCGCGGGCTGCGGCGGAACAATAGCAGTAAGAAATGTTTTAAAGGCTTTAAACCCAGAAGATAGAGCGGTTATAGCAAATGCTACTGGCTGTCTTGAAGTTTCTACATTTATGTACCCTTACACGGCGTGGAAAGACTCTTATATACACAATGCATTTGAAAACGCCGGCGCTACATTAAGCGGTGTTGAGGCGGCTTATAACGTAATGAAAAGAAAAGGTAAAATTGATGATACATATAAATTTATAGCTTTTGGCGGTGACGGCGGAACATATGACATAGGTTTTCAATCTCTTTCTGGCGCTATGGAAAGAAACCACGACATGGTTTATGTTTGTTATGACAACGGCGCTTATATGAACACAGGCATACAGCGTTCATCGGCTACACCTATGTACGCTGACACAACAACTACTCCAGCCGGAAAAGTCTCTGACGGAAAAATGCAAAACAGAAAAGACCTTGCGGAGATTATAGCAAGTCACCACATACCATATGTAGCTCAAACAACATTTTTAGGCAATTTTAAAGACCTTCACGAAAAGGCTGAAAAAGCTATATATACAAAAGGCGCGGCGTTTTTAAATATTATGGCACCTTGTCCAAGGGGCTGGAGATACCCTACCGAAAACATAATGGACATGTGCAAGTTAGGTGTTGAGACTTGCTATTGGCCATTGTTTGAGGTTATAGACGGAAAATGGCTTCTTAGTTATAAACCTAAAAACAAACTTCCTATTGAGGAATTTTTAAAACCACAGGGAAGATTTAAACACTTATTTAAAAAAGGTAATGAGCACCTCATAGAGCAGTTCCAAAAAGAAGTTGATGACAGATGGGAACAGTTGCTTAAATTCTGTGAGGTATAAGCCCGAAGGGCTTAAAAGATTGTGGAGTACTGCCCACTACCCCGTTGGGGCTTTGTCCCCAAACCCTACAACGGAAACTTCGTTTCCTTAAATAATAATAAAACCAATGACCTTTATTAAAATTAAGACTCAAGTAAATGCTTGAGTCTTTTTTTGTGGTTCTATCAATATCATTTAAATACAATGGTTAAAATTTAAAGTTCTTTCGCTTCATTTCTTTCAAAGAAGTTATACCGCTTTAGCGGTGTCACGACAGGCAAGTAACGCTGCAAGGCGTTACGGTCGCTGTTTAGACGGTTTAACCAAATGGCGCATAAATTTTATGTTCTGATGGTTCAACAAAACAGCCGTAATGAAAAGGAATGAAAAAATCCTCACTACAAAGACAAATGTCTAAAAATAGTGTTCAAAACCCCTGTTTTTTATATAAAATGCTGAAAAAACATTTATATAACAATACTTTGTTGTATTATGGTATTAATTGTGATATTATAGCTATTATCAGTTTTGTATACAGCAAAACTACAGATGTACTCTGGAGAGTCTTGTTTATTCAAGCGCCGAAGGTGTAAAGCGGTTTTTCGCCAATCTCTCAGGCAAAAGGACAGAGCTAATAGCTAATGGCTTTATTCTTTTCTCCGGTATAGCATAAAACCGGATTTTTTTATGTCCGTGTTTAAGTTTTTATTTTTAAGGAGGAAAAAACAAATGTTATCTCAAATTAATGAATTACTTTCCACTATTGACGATTTAGTGTGGGGAGTTCCGCTTATGGTAGTTATACTTGCTACTGGCGTATTCCTTACAGCAAGAGTTAATATACTTCAAGTATCAAAACTCCCTTTAGCTCTTAAATATATGTTTAAAAACGAAGACGATGGTCATGGTGAAGTTACAAGTTTTGGCGCTCTTTGTACAGCCCTTTCAGCTACAATAGGCACAGGAAATATTGTGGGTGTTGCTACAGCTATTGTTGCCGGAGGACCTGGAGCACTTTTTTGGATGTGGATAGCCGCATTTTTTGGTATGGCTACAAAATATGCCGAAGGTCTTTTGGCTGTTAAATATAGAATTGTTGGTGATGACGGTCATGTTTTGGGCGGACCTTTTTATTATATAGAAAGAGGCATGGGCAAAAACTGGAAATGGCTCGCTATGATATTTGCATTTTTTGGTGTTTGTGTTGGTCTTTTTGGAATAGGAACTTTTACACAAATAAATGGTATATCCTCAGCCGTAAATAATTTTTTTGACCCTGAAAACGCTTACATAGCATTCTCCCTTTTTGAAAGAAGTTACTCAATATCAGTAGTAATAGCCGGAATTATAGTTACTCTTTGTGTTGCTCTTGTAATACTTGGCGGTCTTAAAAGAATAGCTAATGTATCACAGGTAATAGTGCCTTTTATGGCTGTTATATATATAGTTTTGTGTCTTTCACTTATAATATGTAATATATCCGCTGTTCCAGAGGCTTTAGTAACAATAGTTAAAGGCGCGTTTAACCCTAAAGCCGTAACAGGCGGTGTTGTTGGAAGTATGTTTATGGCTATGCAAAAAGGTGTGGCAAGAGGAATTTTCTCAAACGAGGCTGGTCTTGGTTCTGCGCCTATAGCAGCCGCAGCGGCACAAACAAAAGAGCCTGTTAGACAAGGTCTTGTTACAATGACTGGTACATTTATAGACACAATAGTAATTTGCACACTTACTGGTCTTTCTATAGTAATTACTGGTTCTTGGAACATTGGTCTTGAGGGTGTAGCTGTTACAAGCAGAGCTTTTGAGGTAGCTATACCTTTTTTACCTTCAAATGCCGCAAGTTTTATACTTATGCTTTGCCTTGTGTTTTTTGCTTTTACAACAATACTTGGCTGGGATTATTACAGTGAAAGATGTCTTGAATACATGACAAATGGAAATTTGACTGCTGTAAAAGTTTATAGGTGGATTTATATTATAGCTGTATTTATAGGTCCTTACATGACTGTATCAGCCGTATGGACAATAGCCGACATATTTAACGGGCTTATGGCTTTTCCTAACCTTATAGCATTATTATTTTTAAACGGCATTATAGCAAAAGAAACAAAAGATTATTTTGAAAGAAAAAGAAATAAATTAATATAATTATAATATTTGCCCCAAAGTATATTACTTTTGGGGCAATTTAATTATATAGTATAATTTGTAAGAAGCGCTTCTGTTATAGAATTTCTATTCTGCTATTTAGTGGTTTTATAACAAAAACTTCATATCGTATTTATATATTCATTAATTCTATACTTACTACAATATCATTTTGAAAGCATAAATTTATTAAATGTTACATTTTTACAAATTTTCTTCCAATATATCAGCTATACGCTTACTTGCAAAACCGTCACCGTATGGATTTGAAGCCATACTCATTTTGTTGTATTCTTCTTTATTTGTAATTAAAAGTTTAAATTGTTCATATATTGTATTCTCATCTGTGCCGACAAGTTTAAGTGTTCCTGCGGCTATTCCTTCTGGTCTTTCTGTAGTATCGCGCATTACTAAAACAGGTTTTCCAAGAGAAGGCGCCTCTTCTTGTATACCGCCGCTATCCGTAAGTATAAGATAACTTTTAGCCAAAAAATTATGAAAATCAAATACATCTACAGGCTCTATTATTCTTATTCTTTCGTCATTACCCAACTCCTCATTTGCGGCTTTTCTTACTAAAGGGTTCATGTGTATGGGATATATTACTTTAATGTCTTCATTCTCATCAACAATTCTTTTTATAGCCCTAAACATATTGTGCATAGGTTTTCCCAAATTTTCGCGTCTATGTGCCGTAAGCATTATAAGTTTGCTATCACTTGCCCACTGTATATGCTCATTTGTATAATCGCTTTTTACTGTTGTTTTTAGAGCATCTATTGCGGTATTTCCAGTAACATATATAGTTTCTTCTTTCTTTCCCTCTTTTAAAAGATTTTGCTTTGACACCTCTGTAGGTGCAAAATTAAACTTTGTTACTATACTAACAGCCTGACGGTTAAATTCTTCAGGATAAGGAGAATGTATATTATACGTTCTAAGACCTGCTTCTACATGTCCAACTGGTATTTGAGTATAAAAACACGCAAGCGCTGTAGCAAAAGTTGTTGTTGTGTCTCCATGAACAAGCACAATATCTGGTTTTTCTTTTTCTAAAACACTTTTTATATTCATTAAAACATTTACTGTAACGTCAAAAAGAGTTTGGTTATCTTTCATTATAGATAAATCATATTCCGGCTTTACTTTAAAAACTTCTAAAACTTGGTCAAGCATATATCTATGCTGACCCGTAACACAAACAACAGTTTTTATAGTTTTTCTCGCTTTAAGCTCGTTTACAAGAGGGCACATTTTTATAGCCTCTGGTCTTGTACCAAAAACAACCATTATTTTTTTCATAAATATAGCTCCTAAGTATTATATATTATATTTTAACTTTTTCACGTCTTCAGAATAAACGCTCTTTAAACTTCTGTTATAAATAACTGACGCTGGATGATACAGTGGATAAATTTTTAAATTATCTTTTTGTATAACCTGACCATGACACTCGCCTATTGAAAGCTGATAATCTCCAGTTACAGCTTTTAATGGAACATTTCCAAGAGTAACTATAATATTTGGCTTAAATGTTGATATTTCCTCTTTTAAAAGCGGAACAAATTCGTCTATTTCCTCACGTGTAGGAGTACGGTTTATAGTCCTTCCAGTTTTAGGGCTTATTGAAGTAGGACGAAACTTAACTACATTTGATATATATAAATCTTCTCTTTTAAGCCCAGCCAACTCTATAAACTCGTCAAGATTTTTTCCAGCTTTTCCAACAAAAGGTCTTTTAAGTTTTTCCTCTTCTCCTCCAGGCGCTTCTCCCACAAGCATTATTCCTCCATCTGTTTTTCCTTCACCAAAAACAAGTGTTCTGTCACTATATTTTTTTATATATTCCTCTTTTAATTCTGAAAGTTTATCCATAATAAAATCTCTCCTTTTTATAATTAAATAAAGTTATCAACAGTAACGTTAAACATTTATTGGCGGTTATAAACAAAACAATACATTTATCCACATAAATTTGTTAATAATCTCAAATTATAAAATTGTATTATATTTATCCACAATTATTTTAACACATCATATATAAAATAAATAGCTAAAATATCAAAATATAGTGGTTTTTTTTATAATTTATAACTTATCCACAATTTTAACTGTATAACTAAATTTAAACCACAATTACTCCACAAATATATATGTTTATAACTCCAAAAAATTATTGTAAACAAAAAACAGTTAAATTTAAAACAAATTAAACTTAACTGTTCTTAAAAATATTTATAATACAAGGCTTTTTTTTATAGACAAAAATACAACTTAATAAATTCAATATATTTTATGTAAACAAACTCTAAAAAGTTATCCACTTTATCCACAAAAATACTGTGGATAACTAAAAACTATTTACAGTATCTAACATTTGGCTTGTTTTATTTTTAAATAAAAATATTGGATTAAAAAACCACTTAAAACTCCGGCTATATGAGCAACATTGTCTACATACTGATTCATAAATCCTGAAAATACTGATATAATTATATATAAAACAAGTGTAAAATAATCTATTGTTTGAGTGCTGTACATTTTTGAGCGATTAAGTGCCGCAAGAGAGCCTATTATGCCAAATATAGCCCCTGACGCTCCTATAGATAGCCCATTATTAAACAAAGCGCTAAACAAAGAGGCTATTACTCCTGTTAAAAAATATATAGCAACATAATTTTTTAAACTTAAAACACGTTCTGTCTCTCTACCAAAAACATATAAAGTAAAACAATTAAAAAATAAATGCTTTATGTCTTTGTGTATAAAAACAGCAGTAATAAGTCTATAAAACTCTCCCAAAAACAATCCATAATTGCTTATACCAAAATTATAAACAATATTATTATTAATATTAGCCAAAATCCATACAATTATATTTATAAATATAATTACATAAGTTATAAAAGGTTTATTATTATAAATTTTTAGAATACTGTTTTTATTATATAAATCAAAACACTTTTCTATGCCATTTAATTT
>CATJUP010000172.1 GCA_949743655.1 uncultured Eubacteriales bacterium | reverse complement strand
ATAAAAAATATAATTATGGCTTTTTGGAGGCGCGTTGAGCCTCTAAGGCAGACAATGTAATTTTAGATATTCGCTTTTGAACGGAATAAGAAGCGATGTAACAATGTTTATTTATGGAGGTGCGTATTATACATGGCACGTATTGCTGGTGTGGATTTACCAAGGGAAAAACGCGTTGAGGTTGGTCTTACTTATGTATATGGTATAGGTCATTCTACCGCTGTTAAAGTTTTAAAAGAAGCTAACGTTAATCCTGATACAAGAGTGAGGGATCTTACAGATGATGAGGTTTCTAAAATTCGTGAGGCTATAGATAAAACACATACTGTTGTAGAAGGCGACCTTAGAAGAGAAATAGCTCTTAACATAAAACGTCTTATGGAGGTTGGTTGCTACAGGGGTATTCGTCATAGAAAGGGTCTTCCTGTAAGAGGACAAAAAACAAAGACAAACGCAAGAACAAGAAAAGGTCCGAGAAAAACAGTTGCTAACAAGAAGAAATAAGCAGGGAGGTTTACGTTAAATGGCAAAGAAAGCTGTAAAGAAAACAACTACTCGTAGACGCCGTGACAAAAAACACGTAGAACGTGGTCAGGCACATATCCAGTCTACATTTAATAATACAATAGTTACTATTACTGACGCGGCAGGCAATGCTCTTTCATGGGCAAGCGCTGGACAGTTAGGTTTTAGGGGTTCAAGAAAATCAACTCCTTACGCTGCTCAAATGGCGGCTGAAACAGCGGCAAACACAGCAGCAGATTTTGGTCTTAAAACTGCTGAGGTATTTGTTAAAGGTCCTGGTTCTGGACGTGAGGCAGCTATCCGCGCACTTCAGGCAGCGGGTCTTAGCGTTACAATGATTAAAGATGTTACGCCTGTTCCACACAATGGTTGCAGGCCGCCAAAACGCAGAAGAGTTTAATTGGAGGGATATATAAATGGCAAGAGAAATGGTTCCTGTACTTAAAAGATGCAGGTCGCTTGAGCTTGACCCTATTTATTTGGGAATTGCTAAAAAATCCAAAAAGAAACCGGCTAACACAAGAAAGAAAATAAGTGAGTACGGTCTTCAAATGAGAGAGAAACAAAAAGCTAAATTTATATACGGCGTACTTGAGAAACAATTTAGAAGATATTACGCTAAAGCTGAGAACATGGCTAAAAAAGAGGGTATCCCTGGTGAAAACCTTCTTATGCTTCTTGAGATGAGACTTGACAATGTTATGTTTAGACTTGGCTATGGAAGAACAAGAAAAGAAGCCAGACAAATTGTACGTCATAAACACGTACTTGTAAACGGAAAACCTGTTGATATTCCTTCATACGCGCTTAGAGTGGGCGATGTTGTTGAAATCAAAGAAAAATATGTTTCTGCTCAAAGATATAAAGATATACTTGAGGTAACAGGTTCGAGAATTGTTCCTGAATGGCTTACAGCAGACCATGAAAACCTTAAAGGAACAGTAGCTACAAGACCTCAAAGAGAACAAATTGATGTTCCTGTAGAAGAAAGATTTATAGTAGAGCTTTATTCTAAATAATAATGCAACACTAAAAGAGCAGTGGGACGAGAATTTTGCCTCACTGCTTATGAGACTTATTTTTGGCTTATTGCCTATTCTATTTATTAAACATGAGGAGGTTTAAATTGTGTTAGAGTTTGAGAAACCTCGTATTGAGATTGCTGAAATGGCGCTAGACGGAACTTATGGTAGGTTTGTTGTGGAACCGCTTGAAAGAGGTTATGGAACAACACTTGGTAACTCTCTTAGAAGGATACTTCTTTCGTCATTACCAGGTGCCGCAGTAAGCAATGTTAAAATAGACAGAGTGCTGCATGAATTTAGTATTATTCCGGGCGTTAAAGAAGATGTTTCGGAAATAATTCTTAATCTTAAAGGGCTTGCGATTAAAAACACAAGCGACAGTTTTGAGCCAAAGTTAGCTTATATAGACTTTGAGGGCGAGGGTGAGGTAAAAGCCTCTGACATTAAAGTTGACAGCGACATAGAAATTATGAACCCTGAGCACCATATAGCAACATTAAGCGGCGGAGCTAACAGTAAACTTTATATGGAAATTACAATAAAAAGAGGAAGAGGCTATGACGGTGCCGACAAAAATAAAAAAGAGGACCAGTCTATAGGTATGCTTCCGGTTGATTCTATATATACTCCTGTAAGACGAGTTAATTTTCTTGTTGAAAATACTCGTGTAGGTCAAATAACTGATTATGACAAACTTACGCTTGAAGTATGGACAAACGGCACAATTACGCCTGATGACGCGGTAAGCTATGGCGCTAAAATACTTAATGAGCATCTTAATTTATTTGTAGACCTTTCTGAAAACGCTAAAAATGCTGAAATTATGGTGGAAAAAGAAGAAGGCAAAAAAGAAAAAGTTCTTGAAATGAGTATTGAGGAACTTGATCTTTCTGTGCGTTCTTATAACTGCTTAAAAAGAGCAGGTATAAATACAGTTGAAGACCTCGCAAGCAAAACTGAGGATGAAATGATGAAAGTACGTAATCTTGGGCGTAAATCCCTTGAAGAGGTGCTTAATAAAATGGCAGAGCTTGGACTTAGTTTAAGACCAAGTGAGGAATAATTATATTGGCGAAATTACAATAGCGCGTAAGACCGTAAGAGCGGCGCTTTTGGGCTAAGTTTCGCAGAAAGCGGAGGAATTAGAAATGACAGGTTCTGGTTATAGAAAACTTGGTAGAACATCATCACAAAGAAAGGCTCTTTTAAGAAATCAGGTAACAAATTTGCTTTATCACGGCAAAATAACAACAACCGTAACAAGAGCTAAAGAAGTAAGAAGAATAGCTGAAAAACTTATAACTGTTGCAGTTAAAGAAAAAGATAATTTTACAGAAGTTGAGGTAACAGCTAAAGTACCTAAAAAAGACGCTAACGGCGCAAGAGTAAAAGAGACTGTAAACGGCAAAAAAGTAACAGTTTATGATGAGGTTAAAAAGACAATTAAAAAAGATAACCCTTCAAGATTAGCCGCAAGAAGAAAAATACTTAGTGTACTTTATACTGTAACAGAAGTGCCAAAGGATGGTAAGAAAGTAAGAAAACTTTCTAAAAAGATTGATATGGCAGCTAAACTTTTTGATGAAATAGCACCTAAATACGCTGACCGTAAAGGCGGTTATACAAGAATGGTTAAAATAGGACCACGTAAGGGTGACGCCGCTGAAATGGTTATATTGGAGCTTGTTTAATTTAGGATTAAAAATAAAGGGATTAAGTTTACTTAATCCCTTTAAGCGTTAATTAGAAATAAGCCTTTTTAAAATTTTTATAGTATGTTTATGTGCAAAATATGGTTTGTTTTAATGAGAACATAATATGTTTTGATTAAAATAAATTATAGATAGGTGGTTTTTATGTCAGAAATGATTAAAACCGAAAATCTAAGTTATGAATATTCGGTTACATATGAAGAAAAAAACAAAACAACAACCAAAAAAGTTTTGGCTCTTGATAATATAAATATATCTATAGAAAAAGGAAGTTTTGTAGCTATACTTGGTCACAATGGTTCGGGAAAATCAACATTAGCTAAACATATAAACGCGCTTATAAAACCAACAAGCGGTACAATTTGGGTAAATGGGTATGATACTAAAGACGAGAAATTTATTTGGGATATACGCCAAAGTGCAGGAATGGTTTTTCAAAACCCTGATAATCAGATAGTGGCTACAATAGTTGAGGAAGATGTAGCTTTTGGTCCAGAAAATGTTGGCATTGAACCAAATGAAATAAAAAAAAGAGTAGATAACGCTTTAAACGCTGTTAATATAAATGAGTTTAGAAAGAGCGTACCATCTAAATTAAGCGGTGGTCAAAAACAGCGTGTAGCTATAGCTGGAGTTTTGGCTATGAAGCCTGAATGTATAGTTTTTGACGAACCTACAGCTATGCTTGACCCTGAGGGTAGAAGAGATGTTATAAACACAATAAAAAAACTTAATAAGTATGAAAAAATAACAACTGTGCTTATAACGCATTATATGAGTGAAACTGTGGATGCTGACCGTATAATTGTTATTGATGATGGACACATAGTTATGGACGGAACACCTAAAGAGGTACTTACACAGGTTGATAGAATGAAAAGTTTTGGTCTTGAGGTTCCTCAGGTTACTGAAATAGCCTATAATCTGCGCAAAAATGGAATAGATATTAAAACTGATATACTGACTTTAGAAGAAATGGTGGTTGCTTTATGCCGATTGAAGTAAGTCATTTAACACATTTATATAATAAGGGTACAGCTATGGAAACAAAAGCCCTTGATGATATAAACTTGAGTATAAACGATGGTGAGTTTGTGGCTATAATAGGTCATACGGGTTCTGGAAAATCAACTTTAATACAGCATTTAAACGCCCTTATAAAACCTACAAGCGGTAAAATATTGCTTGACGGCGAAGACATAAATGCTGATAAAACAAAACTAAAATATATACGACAAAAAATAGGTCTTGTCTTTCAATATCCAGAATACCAGCTTTTTGAAATTACAGTTTTAAAAGACGTGTGTTATGGTCCTATCAATATGGGGTTTTCTAATGAGGAAGCCGAGAAAGCCGCCAAATATGCTCTTAAGTTAGTTGGTCTGGAAGAGAATTTTTATGATAAGTCACCTTTTGAATTAAGCGGCGGTCAAAAAAGAAGAGTGGCTATAGCTGGTATTTTGGCTATGAAGCCTAAAGTACTTATATTAGACGAGCCTACAGCAGGTATTGACCCAAAGGGTCGTGACGAAATATTTAGTGTTATTGAGCGTATGCGCTCTGAAATGGATATAACTGTTATATTAGTGTCTCATAGCATGGAGGATGTTGCGCGTTATGCTGACAGAATAGTTGTTATTAATGATGGTAAAATAGCGCTTATGGGTACGCCAAAAGATGTGTTTTCAAATATTGAACAGTTAGAAAGCATGGGACTTGCCGCGCCTCAAACAAGTTATTTAATGAGAGAGTTGCGCGACAAGGGTTTTGATGTTCCTTTGGATGTTTATACTGTTGAGGAAAGCACAGAAATTTTATACAATTTGTTTAAGTAGGTGAAAATATGATAAGGGATATAACTGTAGGACAATATTACGCGTCAGACTCATTTATGCACAGGCTTGACCCAAGAGTTAAAATAATTGGAACAATGGCTTTTGTTGTAATGCTTTTTATTATAAATGATGTTTACAGCTATGCTTTTTCTATATTAGCACTTGCTTTTGGAATATATATATCAAAAGTTCCGGTTGAATTTATATTTAGAGGAATAAAGAGCATACTGTTTATAGTTTTTCTTACGGCTTTTTTAAATATAATAACAACAAGAGGAACACATATTATTTTAAAATTTGGTATTATAAGCGTTACATATGAGGGTATACTCATGGCGGTAAAAATGGTTGTAAGGCTTATAATGCTTATAATAGGTTCATCGCTATTAACACTTACAACAACACCTATACAGCTTACAGACGGTATAGAAATACTTTTAAAGCCTTTTTCAAAAATAGGTTTACCTTCGGCTGAAATAGCAATGATGATGAGTATAGCACTTAGATTTGTGCCTACATTGTTAGAGGAAACTGACAAAATAATAAAAGCTCAACAAGCAAGAGGGGCAGACTTTGAAAGTGGAGGAATAATACAAAAAGCTAAAAGCCTTGTTCCTGTACTTGTACCTCTTTTTGTATCGGCTTTTAGGCGCGCTGACGAGCTTGCATCAGCTATGGAAGCAAGGTGTTATCGCGGCGGAAATAACAGAACAAGAATGAATAAAATTGTTTTTAATAAAAATGATTATAAAGCCATTGCCGCTATAATTTTTTATGTTGTTGTAATTTGTTTTATAATTATATTTGTTTAGGGTGGAGTTATGCTTAATAGAATACTTCTTACAGTCGCTTATGACGGCTCAAATTATTTTGGCTGGCAAAAGCAGTCTAACAAAAATATACAAACGGTACAAGGGGCTTTTGAAAACGCGTTAAGTAAATTTTTTAAAACCGATGTTACTTGCATAGGCGCAAGCCGTACTGATAGGGGTGTTCACGCGTTAGGTCAAAGGGTTGTTATAGATATAGATACAACCGTTCCAGTAGATAAAATACCTCTTGCGCTTAATCCTTTTATGCCAGAGGATATAGTTGTTAACAACGCAGTTATTGTAAAAAGCGATTTTCATCCAAGGTACGACTGTATCAAAAAGACATATCAATACAAAATATATAATGGAAAATTTAGAAATCCTATATTCAGAAAATACTCAGAGTATTGTAGTTTTTATTTGGACGAAAATAAAATGGATACAGCCGCTAAGGCTTTTAAAGGCACTAATGATTTTAAGGCTTTTGCCGCGTCTAAAAACAGCTCCAAAACAACTGTAAGAACTATATTTGACATACATGTAAAAAGGGAATACGATTTTGTTATAATTACTGTTACTGGAGACGGATTTTTGTATAACATGATAAGAATTATGGCAGGAACACTTATTATGGCGGGAAAAGGGCAAATTGATTATAACGATATTAAAAATATAATAGAAAGCAAAAACAGAAATAATGCCGGAAAAACTGCTGGTCCAAACGGGCTTACTTTGATTGAAATAAAATATGATTTTGGTTAAAAATAACTTGACAAAATTAAACGTGTTATAATATAATTTAAAACGTGCGAATACGTTTTATGCAATGTTTATTACGCCACTTAAAACTCGATTAGCCCCGGGTTTATAAATATATTGTTTATGTCCGTATATTCTGTGTACTTTCCCTCACACGGCTTATAAAGGATGTTTTATTGTTTTAAGGAGGATATTAAATTATGAGAACAACATACATGCCAAGTGCATCAAAAATTGAGAGAAAATGGTATGTTGTAGACGCTGAAGGCAAAACTTTAGGACGTCTCGCGTCTGAAATAGCTAAAGTTTTAAAAGGAAAAAACAAACCTATTTATACTTCATTTTTAGATACAGGTGATTATGTTATAGTTGTAAATGCTGAAAAAATAGCTGTAACAGGTAAAAAACTTGACCAAAAGAAGTATTATCATCATACAGGATATGTTAGCGGACTTAAAGAAATTACACTTAAAAGATTGTTGGAAACAAAGCCTGAAGAGGTTATAAAACACGCCGTAAAGGGCATGCTTCCTAAAAATACATTGGGCAGGAATATGATTAAAAAACTTCATGTATACGCTGGTCCTGACCATAATCACGCGGCTCAGAAACCTGAAGTTTTAGAAATTGAGGCTTAATTTTAGTATAAGGAGGAAGCAAAATGACAGCAGCAAGATATTATGGTACTGGCAGAAGAAAATCATCTGTCGCAAGAGTATATTTAATGCCTGGAAATGGCAATATTACAATTAATAAAAGAAGTATTGACGAGTATTTTGGTCTTGAGACATTAAAACTTATTGTTCGTCAGCCACTTGAACTTACAGAAACAACAGCTAAATTTGATGTTCTTGTAAATGTAAAAGGCGGCGGATTTACAGGTCAGGCAGGAGCTATAAGACATGGCATTTCAAGAGCTCTTCTTGAGGCTGATGCTGATTATAGACCGTCATTAAAAAAAGCGGGTTTCCTTACTCGTGACCCAAGAATGAAAGAAAGAAAGAAATATGGTCTCAAAAAAGCGAGACGCGCACCACAATTCTCAAAGAGATAATTTGTATTTTAAAAACCCAAAGACATTTTTGTTTTTGGGTTTTTCTGTTCTAATATTGATTTTTAAAATGATAACTTATAAATTAATGGGATTTTTTAAAATATAAGTATTTCTGGTGAAATCAATTATATAAAAAATAAATTTAAAACGGCGGGAGAAAAAATGGAAATAATAGACGGCATGAGCAAGGATTTGGAACTGGCGGCAAAGGAGAAACTGAAAAGCGTATTCCCTGAATGTTTTGTTGAGGGGAAACTGGATATAGACAAGCTGCTGAATATGTGCGGCGAATACATAGATGATGATTTTGAAAAGTACGAATTTAAGTGGAAAGGGAAAAACGAAAGCCTGAAGCTGGCGCAAAGGAGAAGCACGGGAACACTAAGACCATGTATTGAGGAAAGTATTAATTGGGATAACACGAAAAACCTCTACATTGAAGGAGACAACTTGGAAGTGCTGAAGATATTGCAAGGAGCGTATTACCGACAGGTGAAAATGCTCTACATAGACCCGCCGTACAACACAGGAAATGATTTTGTATATGAAGATGATTACAAAGACCCTATTGCAAGATACAAAGAGGTTACGAGTCAGACAACAAAGAGTAACCCT
>CATJUP010000171.1 GCA_949743655.1 uncultured Eubacteriales bacterium | reverse complement strand
TATAAAACTGTAAAATAATGCAAGCTCAATTCGTTTAATAATGAAATATGGACATGAGAATTGAAAGAGGTAGCGTTGTATGATTAAAACAGTAGATTATGAGCTGATATTAAGCAAAGCGGTAGAACTTCCAATGGTCAGAATTGACCGAGAGGAATTTTTGAGGTCGGCATTAAAAAAATACTTTCCTGAGCATATAGTAGAGCAAGCTGTGGAGCACAATCCGGCATACGCGGGAATTAGTACAGAACAGATTAAAAAAATAGCAAAAGAGTGCATTAATTATGAAACAACAAAGGTTAGCGCTATATCGTTTGTATCAGGGATTCCGGGAGGATGGGCTATGTTGGGTACGCTCCCTGCTGACATTACACAGTATTTTGGACATATTATCAGGATAGTCCAAAAATTAGTATATCTGTATGGTTGGGAAGATTTTTGTTCTGAAAACGGGTATATGGATGATGGGACTGCAAATATACTTACTTTGTTTATAGGGATTATGTTTGGTGTTGATGGAGCAACACAGACGATTACTAAAATATCTGCCGCTGCTGCACAAAAGGCAAGTAAAGCTATTGCCCAGAAAGCACTAACAAAAGGCACTATATATCCTATAGTTAAAAAGACTGCACAGATATTGGGAATAAGGATGACAAAAGAGATTTTTGCAAAAGGAGTATCAAAAGTAATTCCTTTAATAGGGGGAACTGCGTCAGGTGTACTTACATTTTTTACTTACAAACCAATGGCAAAGAAATTAAGAAAGCATTTAGCAACTCTGCCATGTGCTGATGTCAATTATTATAAGAACGGTTTAGATACCAATAAACCGATTGATGTGGAATTTGACGAAAAATTTGTCTTACAAATACTTGAAGGGCTTGACAGAGAAATAAACTCTGAGAAAGAATGACTTTTAGATTAAAAGTGGAAATATTAAGAAAATGAAACTCAATAGCCGTAGTATATGTACTATCAGTATAAAGAGCTTTGACATGTAACTACAATAAAATTTATTAGAAGAAATGAAGATTTATATAATATAAAACTAAAAACCTATTGCTCTTACGATATTATATTCAAATATAGTAATTTAAGTATACCAAAATTATGAGAAAACAGCATAATGATACATTATAATGTTTAATAAAGTTAAAAAATTGAAAAAAATTACTGCCTATTTGGTATCGTATATCCAAATTGAAACAGAGGCTATAAAAGATTTTAACGACAAGCAAATATTATCAAGTTATTGCCTTAACAAAATAGAGATGATAAACTGGTATATAGAACTGATAGAGGTTTGCTCAAAAAACTACATAGTTACAAAAAGCAAAGTGCATTTGAAAATGGTCAAAGCTAAAATTATGAAGTGCTACAAACAGATTATGAGTGTAAAAATTAAAAGTCCAAATGACCGCCCTTATATTGACATTAAATATCCAAAGGGTTATGAAGAGTAGACATATACACACATTAGGGATTGCCAATGGTTTTAAAATTGTGGTCGTACAGCAGTATATTTGCTTTTAGTATAGCAAACAGGATTGGTATATCACGCTTATCCCTTACATACAATTCTCTATTACCTGACAGCTTTAGCATTTATTGTGTCTCATCAGCAGAAAGGTGCATTTCAAACGCGATTGCGATTAGCTTGTCCCTTTATAGTTTTTTCACGCCGGAAAAGATTTGATATACATAAGAACGATATAACTGTGAACCACGTACAACTTCGGATATGGTGATGTATTTTTTCATTAAAAGTAAATCTAATTGCTCCCAAAGGCTGTGTTTTACCATGAATTTTTTGTTTTTATCTAAAAAACGATCAATTTTGGAAACATGCTTTATTTTTTCATATAATGCAGATGAAATTGGAATAGACATATTGTTTTCTCCTTTTTTTATATACACAAGCACATAGAAAAATTTATCACCAAAATATGAACTTTCACTTATTGAATAATGGTATTTTCCGCTTGTTCGCGATGATTTATGATAATATTGTACTGGATGCTGCTTTGATTGACAAGTAAGAAAATGTTTGGGCTTAAATTTTTACAGCATATATATAGCAGGAACAGTGTTTTTTGAACAAAAAGTTATATAATAGTAAATCAAAAAAAGCGATAAAAATATTTTATGGAGGGAGACTGTATGAGACAATATGAAAAAATTATTTTATCATGTCAAACCACCGTGTTCTAAATGTCCTTATACTTTGGGAATGGTACATACAGTAACTAATCCATGCCCACAATGCAAAATAAATGGTTACAAGACATTTGAAATATTTATGTTTAGGCTATTAGAAAAATATAAAATAGAAGAATGAGTAGATTGAAAAGTAATTCGACAATAGTAAATGATTATATAAGACAGAAAAATGTTATGAAAGGCATGTTGGAAGCCTTTTTAGCTGGAGAACGTAATATTTCCAATATAGCTATAGCTGTTGGTATGAATAATAAAACGACTGCTAAGTTAATTCAAACAATGATTTTAAAAAAATTATTATTTCTGCAAATATAGATAGATATATCTCACAGACTTTTATATGTGATAACATCACAGAAAACGATACGGCAAATTGATATAATAGCACTATAAGCTGATGAAAGGAATACAATATATAGATTTATATCGCTGTGTATGTTGGTGTATTACAAAATTAAAAAATGATAGGAGAATAAATATGAAAATTAAATTAAATCCTGATACGGAAATTGTTAATATAGTAAAGGAAGGATTGAAAAAGACAGGCGGCTACTGTCCTTGCCGCTTAGAAAAAACTGATGATACCAAGTGTATGTGTAAAGAATTTAAAGAACAAATTTCTAATCCAAACTTTGAAGGCTTTTGCCATTGTATGCTTTACTACAAGGAAAAGTAATATTCTAAATTACACAATAAAATTTAATAAACTTATTTTATAATTGGAGGAATGAGAATGGCATTTAAACAATATGCTGTTGTAGATAAAACACTTTGTGTTGCCTGTGGTGCTTGTGAGATAGCTTGTCCGTTAGGGGCAATAAAAGTGCATAAAGGATGTTTTGCAAATGTTATAAAAGATAAATGTGTAGGATGTGGAAAATGCGAAAATGTCTGTCCGGCAAATAGTATTAAAAGGGAAAACAGGGAGGGCATATGAGAGTAGATAAGAAACATTGGTATGATTACTTGTGGATATGGTCAATCATATATTTCTCACTGGGATTTTTTAATATACTTTTTGCTTGGCTTGGTATGATTGACTTTTTACTGCCAATTATACTTGCTATGTTTGGTGGTAACAAGTTTTTTTGTAACCATATTTGCGGAAGAGGACAATTATATTTTAAGCTAGGCGAGGATTTTAAATGCTCAAGAAATAAATCTACACCGAAATGGATGGCTTCTAAATGGTTTCGATACGGGTTTTTAATATTTTTCATTGCTATGTTTGGCAATATGGTTTTTCAAACTTACATTGTGGCAAGCGGCGCAAAAAATCTGAGCGAAGCAATCAAACTGTTTTGGACATTTCGTGTTCCGTGGGGATGGGCATATTCGGGCAGCGTATTTCCTGATTGGGTGGTACAGTTTAGTTTCGGGTTTTACAGCCTTATGCTTACATCGCTTTTAATTGGTCTTATTGTTATGATTTTATTTAAGCCGAGAACGTGGTGTGCTTTCTGCCCAATAGGAACAATGACGCAGGCAATTTGTAAATTAAAAAATAGGAAAAGCAATAAGTGATAATATTACAGAACTACGATTTCAAACCAGTTATAATAAATATGAACTAAAGTAAAGGAGGACACGAAAATGTCTATAATTAAAATTAGTAAAGAAAATTTTACAAGCGAAGTTTTAAATTCTGATAAAACTGTACTACTTGATTTTTATGCGGATTGGTGTGGTCCTTGCCGTATGGTAAGTCCGATTGTATCTGAAATTGCGAAAGAAAGAAGCGATATAAAGGTTGGCAAAATCAATGTTGATGAACAACCAGAACTTGCGGCAAAGTTTCAGGTAATGAGTATCCCCATGCTTGCTGTAATCAAAAACGGAAAACTTGACAATCAAGTTGTAGGATACAGACCAAAAGAGCAGATTGAGTCAATGCTGTAAATAGAAATATGGGACTGTTTAATATATTCCGCAACATCGCCAATATCAATGCAGATGTTGCGGAATATGAAACAATTAGCGGTGTGTTATTGTTTTATGTAAGAACGGTAACATAAATGAACAAACCGCATTATTTTAAATAAATGGTTACACAAACGATAACTGTATTTACAAAATGAAGGGAATTTCCCTAATATCATGAATATCATTGTACAGTATTGGAAAATATAAATTCAGAAAAGAATAATAGATGAAAAAGCATTAAGAATTTATTTTTGAGAAACTCAATGCTTTGTATTATTGAGCTATAATCTTTTCAAGTCTGTATTTGTCTATAATCTCAATCGTTCCGCGGGAAAGCGAAATAAGTCCTTCGTTTACAAAATATTTTAGCATTCGTGTTACAACTTCACGAGGATTGCCCAAATGTTTGCCTATTATTTCGTGGGTAATTTTAAGAGTATTGCTTTCTTCAATATTAGCTTCATTTAAAAGGAAGTCCGCAAGTCTTTTATCAAAGCTTTTCCACATTATTTGGTCTATAAGCCACATTACATCCGAAAAGCGGCTTGCCATAACCTCGTTTGTGTAATTGGCAAGTGGTGCGGAAACTTCCATAATACTTTTGTAAACTTCTGAAGGAATAACTAAAACTTTGGAGTCCTTTTCTGCGGTAATAGCTATATCAAACTGAATACTGTTTATAATGCAGGAGGCGGAAAAAAGACAAATATCACGCTCAAAAAGTCGGTATATTGTAATTTCTCTGCCATCGTTAGATATAGTAAAAGCACGAATTTGACCAGACAACACAAGGACAAGTCCCATGCAGTCATTGGAGTCGTTATGAAGAATTTCACTTTTGGTAAATTTACGAACAAAAGCCGAGTTTATAAGTGTATCTTGCTCTGATTTTGTCAGTTTATCAAATACAGGTAAGTATGTTAAGTAATTCATAAATAGAGTCTCCTTTTTGTAATTTTATTATAACATATTTTTGGCATTTGATGAATAAGGTTTATGCGATTTGCGAGACGACTCTTTTGAAATATGCCATGTATGCAGGCATTAGCAAGTATATTTTGGGGTTTGTAAATAAACTATTAAGGAGAGAAGAAAAAATGAAAGAAAAGTTTTATATCTGCCAACATTGCGGCAATTTGATTAGTGTTATCCACAATTCAGGTGTTCCTATTATGTGCTGTGGACAAAATATGGAAGCTCTTGTTCCTAACACCACAGAAGCCGCTGGCGAAAAGCATTTGCCTCTTGTAAACGTAGAAAACGGCGTTGTGCATGTTGATGTTGGTGAAGTGAATCACCCAATGACTGATGAGCACTACATTCAGTGGGTTTATGTTGAAACTGAGAACGGTGGTCAGCGAAGAGATTTTAAACATGGTGATGCACCAAAAGCAACTTTCTGCATTGGTGAAGACAAAGCTATTGCCGTTTATTCTTACTGCAACATTCACGGACTTTGGAAAACTAAACTTTAATAGAACATAACAAATCGCCTGCCAAAATTTATTGCGGGCGATTTGTTATATAAAGCGTTTAAACAATATAAATCAATTAACTGTACCGTTGAAGTAAAAGAATAATATTTAAAGACACGCTCAGTTAAAATATAAATACAGCAATACTCTTGTGTGAATTAAAGGCGCAAGCTAATAAAGGAGCTTTAAATGTCTTAAATCAAGCTAATAGTTATGTCAATGGTTATGACTGTTATAAAATCATTTTATTTGCTGGTAAAAATTTATGCTTGATATTATAATATAAATTAGAAAGTTTTATATTCGGGTTTTAAAAATAGAGGGTGTTTATGTGACTGACTTTATAAAAAAAGAGACTGTGTTCTGCATATCTGCAGTCGCGGCAATTATATCAACATTTATTGTGCCGCCAGATTTGAAATATTTGGAATACATAAATTTTCGTGTTCTGGGACTTTTGTTTTCTCTAATGGCTGTAGTTTGTGGATTGCGCCAGTTAAAAGTTTTTGATATAATCGCGCGCCGCATGGCGGCAAAATGCAGCAATATGCGCTTAATGGTTTTTGTACTAACGGCAATACCGTTTTTTGCTTCAATGCTTATAACAAATGATGTGGCACTGATTACATTTGTGCCGCTGGCTATAAGTATGCTTAAAATAGCCGGCGGCGAAAAATATATTGTTTACACAGTTGTTTTGCAGACCGTAGCCGCCAATATGGGAAGTGTTTTAACGCCTATGGGAAATCCGCAAAATCTTTATCTGGCGGACTTTTATAATATGAATATAAAAGAATTTTTTGGCACAACGGCTCCACTATGTATTTTAAGCGGGGTTTTAAATTTAATATTTATACTTAGGGTGAAAAAAGAGCCCGTACTAAAAGTGAACCAACAAAAAGAAAAAATTGAAAGAAAATTTTTATGTATGTACACTGTGCTTGGCATTATTGCCATGATGTCTGTGTTTGGAGTGATGCCTTATACAATTTCTGTAGCAATAACGGCTATTATATTGATTATATTTGATAGAACAACTCTAATTAAAGTAGACTGGTTTCTGCTTTTTACATTTATAATGTTTTTTATATTCGTTGGAAATGCTTCAAGAATGCTAAAAATAAGGAGTTTTTTGGAAACAGTAATAAGCGAAAGAGAGCTTTTTGCTGGTATTATAGTCAGCCAGATAATAAGCAATGTGCCGGCTGCAGTTATGTTAAGCACATTTACATCTAATGGGCGTATGCTTTTATTGGGAGTAGATATAGGTGGTTTAGGAACGCCGGTGGCATCTTTGGCTAGCCTTATAAGCTACAGACTATACTGTAAATACAGTGAAAGTAAAAAAGGTGAATATATGGCATGCTTTTTGAGTGTTAATTTTATAATGCTTTTTCTAATTACAATAGCGGCGGTAATTTTATTTGATTAAAACGAAAGTTAATTTATAAATTTATATTTTAATAATTTTAGACAGTGACCAGCTTGATATAATATGAAAGCTATAAAAATTCAGAATGCGGACTCTAAAACTTTAATAGCATTGTTTTAGAGTCGTTTTACTGTCAAAAAGTTATAAACGAACTATTAATGAGATTGATATTGTTTTTGGCGCTTTTACAAACGAGGATTAATTTCTTTTCTGGATTGATAAATGTCTTTACATTCAATTTATATATGTAGTAAAATATATAATTAACAGTGGCTCCGGATATATTTGTATTATTTGTGGGGGAAGGATAAATATGGAACTTAACAAAAGCAATCTGGAATTGGATTCTGAAAATATAGTGTTTGCTCTTGATATTGGTACAAGAAGCATTATTGGAATGGTGGGCTGTGTTGAAAACGGCAAAGTTAATATTTTAGCCATAGAAAAGGCTGAACATACAAAACGAGCTATGATTGACGGGCAAATTGAGGATATAGCCCAAGTGGCTAAAATTGCTGGAGAGGTAAAAAAACGCCTTGAAACCAAGCTAAATTTAAGTCTTGAAAAAGTAAGTGTTGCCGCCGCCGGACGTGCTCTTAAAACAGAGCGAGCATCTTTTGAAATAGAGCTTGAAGATATACAGGTTATAACAGAAGAAACTATAAGCCGTCTCGAAGCTGGAGCAATAAATGCCGCTGAGGAAGCATTTGAAGCCAACGACAATCATGAACAGAGACGATTTTATCTTGTTGGCTACAATGTATGCCAGTATTATCTTGACAATTATATGATGTCAAGCCTTAAAGACCACAGAGGAAAGAATATAAAAGTTGATATAATAGCTACTTTCCTTCCGGGAGAGGTTGTTGACAGCCTTTATATGGTAATGTCTAAAATAGGTCTTGATATAGCTAATATGACGCTGGAGCCTATAGCTGCCATAAACGCCGCTATACCAGAAAATCTTCGTCTGCTTAATCTTGTGCTTGTGGATATTGGTGCGGGAACAAGCGACATTGCCGTTTGCCGTGAGGGAAGTGTTATAGGTTATACAATGGCTACAGTAGCCGGAGATGAAATAACAGAAACAATTATGAAGAAATATCTTGTTGATTTTGATACGGCTGAGAAAATTAAATTTCAGCTTAATGAAAAGGAAGAAATATGTTTTACCGATATACTGGGTTTTGAGCAGAATGTGTCCAAAAATGATGTAATGGACTGCATAAACGAAAATATCTCATCACTTTGCGATGAGATAGGCAGCCATATAATAGAAGTAAATGGTGGTGTACCTTCGGCTCTTTTCCTTGCGGGCGGCGGAAGTAAACTAAATGGTCTTAAAGACACAATAACTGAAAGTCTGAAAATGGATTCAAAAAGAGTAGCTACAGCGGGAAACAATTTCCGTATGAGCGCTTTTTCCGATTTTTATGATATTAATGACCCAGAATATACAACTTCTTTAGGCATTGCCATATCTTCAGGTCTTGACCTCACAAATGACGGTTTTAGAGTATCCCTTAATGGTAAAAATGCCAAACTTTTTAGAAGTGGAACATTTACAGTTTTAAATCTCCTTATGATGAACGGATATAGCTATCAGGATATAATGGGAAGAACTGGACAGAACATAAGTGTTACGGTTAATGGAATACGGCGCGCATTCTACGGCACAAAGGCAGAACCGGCTGTACTTACTGTAAACGGCGAAGAGGGCAGGCTTTTGGATATTGTACATGCTGGGGATAAAATAGAATTTATTCCAGCCATAAACGGACATGAGCCTGAAATATATTTAACTGATATTGACGGAATAGTTGACGGAATGGACGTTATTGTAAATGGTGAGGTTGTTTTACCTAATACGCGAGTTGAAAATGGAGACGATATTGTATTTGAGCCGGTGAGTGACGAATATTTCAATATGCTAAAGGATTGTGAAAAAAATGCTTCTGGAATAAATGAAACGCCTGTTAAGGCTAAAACTGTTCAAAAAACGGTAGTATTAGATGAAAAGACATCAAGTATAGTTGAGAATAAGTCGGCGATAGAGCCTGAAAATATGCTGAATTTTAGAGTAAACAATAATGTTCTGGAGCTGAAAAAAAAGGAAAACGGAGAACCTTATTATCTTATGGACATGCTTCAGCATTCGGGCTTGAATTTAGATGAGCTTAAAAATCCGGTTGTAACAAAGGTCAACGGTATAGAACGTCCTTTTAGATATGAGATTAAGCCAGGTGACAGCATTGAGATATACGAAAAAAGCCAAATATGAAATATTAAAAAACTGCTTTACTTAACATGAATGTGTTAAGCAGTTATTTAATCCAATGTGGCAATTTAATTGTCGCTATAACGCATATGTTTGTTAATGATAATGCTAAGAGTTATGGGATTTTTATTGAAAATATTACAGCAACTAAAACAAAAACTTGAAAGTGTAATAAGAATATAAAAATTAAACAATTTGACTCAATAATTTAAAAATAAACCTCATTTAGTAGAAATAAGCAAACTGCTATATGAGGTTTTTTAGTTTTAATCAAAAATATTAAATAAATGTAATATTAATATAAAACATATTAAAAAGATATAGATACTATGTAATGATGTAAAATTTTACAAAAGCAAAAATTTAAAATTTGAAAAATATTAATTGAAATGAGTAAAAATAATAAAAAAGTGATTATGTCCAAATAATATACACATGTTGTGAGAAATACATTATATGAGCAATTTGACGAACTGATGTAAAAGTACAAGAATTAAAAATATATTGTGCATTATGTATAAAAATGCAAAAGTATGATTGACTTTGAAATAAAAAGAAGTTATAATAAGTTTAAATATTAAACATGTTTAAAGAATGGACAACAAGTATATTATATGTAAGGAGGATTATTATGAAAAAGAGATTTTTGGCAACATTTTTAGCAGCCATTATGGCAGTGTCACTTGCAGCATGCGGTGGAAATTCATCATCTGGCTCCTCACAGCAGCCAAGCTCTTCAAAAACGTCTGAAAGTTCGGAAAGCTCTTCATCAGTTACAACTGAAAAAATCACTTTCAAAGTTTCTCACCCGCGTCCTGAAGGAAGCGACAATGATAATTACACAAAGCAGTTTTTAAGCGAAGTTCAAGAAGCTCTTGGATCAGACAGATTTGATTACGAAATTTATCCAAATAGTGAATTAGGAGATTACACTGTTGTTCAAGAGGCAATGAGTATGGGCGATATTAATATGTGCATGCAATCTGTTTCAACAAATGTTGACCAGTCACTTACATTGGCAACTGCTCCTTATCTTGTTGAAAATTGGGAACAGGCTCAAATGATGTATAACACAACAGATGGTCTTGTTTCTCTATACATCGGCGAGGCGCTTGAAAAACAGAACATAAAACTTATTGCAATGATACCTAAATACTTTAACGCTATAGCAACATCAAAAGAGCCAAACAATATACATGACCTCTTTGGTGAAAAAGGTCTTAAAATGAGAGTGCCAACAATGAAATCATATGAACTTGTTGGTCAAACATTGGGATACCAAACAACGCCTATGAACTGGTCAGATTTGTTTACAAGTATGCAGACAGGCATTGTTGATGGATGCTTCGGCGGCGGACCAGAGGCTTTTTATACAGGAATAAAAGAAGTTATGAGTTGTCTTATACTTTATAAAAATGCTTTTGAGCCTCATTGGCTTATGATGAACCTTGACGACTGGAATAAATTTACGCCAGAAGAACAGAGTAAAATTACAGAAATAGCGCAAAACCTTGAGGCTGAAGTATTTAAAACAGCTCAGGCGGCAGACGAAGCAATGATACAGAGCTTTAGAGATGAAGGATTTACAGTTATTGATTTTACAGATGAAGAAATATCTGAAATAGCAAAAAAAGTACGTTCAGAAGTATGGCCTCAGCTTGAGGATGTATTTGACAAAGAGGCTTTTGCTGCTATTAAAGAAAAATTGGGAGTTGAGTAAAAACCTCTTATTAAATAAATAAATCCCTACAAAACGGTATAAGGTCAGTGGCATAAAAAGTCGTTGACCTTGTATCTTTATAAGAATACTTAAATTGGGGAAAGGAGCGTTATTGAATGGAAAATCTGTATAGAGCAGTAAAAAATATTTCAAACATTTTGGGTACTATTGTGCAATATATAACAGTTGTAATAATTATTTTTCTTTTAGCGCTTTCGGTTATGCAGGTAGTGCTTAGAACATTTAATTTACCTCAGATGGGTATTGAGGAGCTTATGCAGTTTCCTGTTATATGGATGTATATGTTGGGTGGTGCATGTGCTTCATTTACAAAAACTCATATAGACTGTGGTATTTTGGACTCATTTATTAAAGAACAAAAAATACTGGATGTATTTGGTGTTGTTAAATCAATTTTAAGCGTTATAGTGTGTGTTATAACTATTATTTGGTCAAATTCATTTATGGAGTACAGTATAAAGACAAATAAAATAAGCGTGGTTCTTGGTATACCTTGGGTAATAGCTAATGCGGCTATTATAGTTGGGTTGGCGCTTATGCTGTTTTTTGTGATAGCAGAATTTATAGAAAATGTTTGTGAATTAATAAAGCCAGAAATTAAGGAGGTGCAGAAATGAGCATAATGCAGCATTTCTTTATAGTGGTTATAGTGCTTATGGCGTTTTTGCTGGGCGGCGTTTCTCTTCCTTTTTGTTTTGCGGCGTCCCTTGCGTATATGGTATATTTTGCTGAAGTACCAATAGGAACTTTGTTTCTTTATGGATTTAATCAGATGATAAGTGTTACACTTTTGGCTGTTCCAATGTTTGTTATAGCAGGTACGCTTATTTCGGATAGCGGCATAGCAGAAAGACTGTTGGATGTTGCCAATTTGTTTGTTGGAAAAATAAGAGGTTCTCTTGGTGTAATATGTGTTATTACATGCGGATTTATAGGCGCTATTTCGGGAAGTGCGTTTACAGGAATTGCGGCTATAGGACCTATAATGATACCAAGAATGGAAAATGAGGGATATGAAAGAGGTTTTGCCACGGCTCTTGTGGCATCGGCATCAATTTTGGGAATGCTTATACCTCCAAGCTCGGCCACGATATTATATGGCTGGTCAACAGGAACATCTATATTAGCGGGATTTATGTCAACCGTTGTGCCAGGACTTTTGGTTATTGTAACATTTTCGGCAATTAATATGATATATGCTCAAAAACATTGCAAAACACCTGTTAGGGCTGAAAAAGTAGAAAATTCCGAGCACAAAGAGACTGTAAATAAAAAGAAAGTTTTTATAGGCGCTATTCCGGCACTTTCAATGCCAGTTATAATATTAGGCGGAATTTATGGCGGTATATTCACGCCGTCCGAAGCGGCATCAATAGCTGCTCTTGTTGCTCTTATAATAGGTATATTTGTATACAAAACACTTACTCCAAAGCCGCTTATTCAGGTATTTAAAACAAGCGCTAATTCTATAGGCGGAATTTTTACTATGATTTTTTTCTGCTATATGCTTAGTCAATCGCTTGTAATACTTAAAATACCGCAACAGCTTGTTCAAGTGTTTCTGTCTATTACAGACAACAAATATATAATGCTTATAATTATAAACTTGTTCCTTCTATGTGTTGGAATGATAGCCAGTGACACAGTAGGCATAGTGCTTTGTGCGCCGCTTCTTCTTCCGGTAGCGCTGTCGTATGGAATAAATCCTGTTCATTTTTGTGCCATAATGATTGTAAATTTGGCTGCTGGCGGACTTACGCCTCCATATGCAAGTATTATGTATTTTGGAATGAAAGTTGGCAACTGTAAATTTGCAGAAATTTACAAGCCTACAATGCTCCTGCTTTTAGTTGGATATATCCCTGTTATGCTCTTAACAACATATATAGAGTCTATATCAATGTTCCTTCCAAGAATTATGGGTTTGGTATAATTATAAATAGAGGAGAAAATATATGGATATAAGTATTTTTGAAATAATAGGTCCTGTAATGCTGGGACCATCTAGCTCAGGCACGGCAGGAATGGCGCGATTGGGAAAGGCAGCGCATAAATTTATTGATGCTCCGCTTAAAAGTATAGATTTGAAATTTCACCCAAGAAACAAGGATTATGCCGGACTTAGAAGTCATGTAGCGCTTATAGGTGGTGCAATGGGTTTTGAGG
The DNA here is from genome assembly GCA_949743655.1 of uncultured Eubacteriales bacterium. Classification (GTDB taxonomy): domain Bacteria; phylum Bacillota; class Clostridia; order Lachnospirales; family Anaerotignaceae; genus Neoanaerotignum_A. The sequence goes on along the minus strand of CATJUP010000171.1, from coordinate 11,463 downwards.
AATATGACCCAATTATAAAAGACTCTCTTAAAATAGCAAAAGAGAGAAATATAGAAGTTTCAGCAAGCTATTTTGAAGCGCCGCTTCCAGATGACGGACACACAGTATGCCTAACTATGGAGCAGATTGATGGAAAAGTAAAAAAGGTAACTGGTGTGTCTGTTGGTGGGGGAAGCATAAATATAATAGGCATAGACGATTTTAAAGTAGAGCTTTCAAGCACTCAGAAACACTTTTTTATTTGGGCAAACAAAGATGTTTTTGAAGAAGTGCAGCTAATTATACAAGAAGAGAACAAAATAAAAAAAGTCTGTGAAAATGGGAGTTATCTTATATATTTTGGTGTTGACGAAAATTTTGATGAAAATAAAGCAAAAAGTTTTGAAAAAATATCAGGCGTGACTAAAACTCTTATAACAGAACCGTTTTTAACATTTGGATATGTTCCTCATGAACCTCTTTTTACTACATATGAGCAGCTTATGAGTATATCAAAAGAAACAGGAAAAGACATACCAGAGCTAACTATAGAATATGAAATGATACGTTCTGGAAAGACAAGGCAAGAGATTTGGGACGTAATGGCTAAAAATCTTAAATTTATGAAAGAATGTGTAGACGAAGGTTTAAAAAAAGATATAAAAACTCTATTTGGATTTGGAACAGGAAATGACGGCAAAAAAATGCTTAAAGCCGTTTCTGAGGGCAAAACACTTGGCGGTAATACACTTGGAAGAGCTATTGCTAAGGCTATTGCCGTTATGGAAATGGACTGCTCTATGAACAGAATTGTTGCCGCGCCAACGGGTGGTAGCGCTGGTATTGTTCCAGGCTGTATACTCACTGTTCAAGAGGACAGAAATGTAAGCGATGAGGAGCTTATTAAAGCATTGTTTACAGCGGCTGCAATGGGAGTTGTTATGTATTATCACAATGCCAGCTTTTCTGGTATGGGCGGTGGCTGTCAGGGAGAAATAGGTGTTTCAAGCGCAATAGCGGCGGCGGCTCTCGCGTATCTCGGCGGCGGAGATACAAAAACATGCTGTCACGCAATGGCTCTTTCAATGAAAAATATACTTGGTCTTATATGCGACAGAATAGGCGGCTCGTCTGAAGTACCTTGTATAAAAAGAAACGGTATAGGCGTTGCCAATGCTTTTTCTGGCTGTGATATGGCTCTTGCTAATATAGAGAGCTATGTTTCTCCAGATGAAGTAATAGAGGCTCTTTGTAATACCCAAAAACTTCTTCCTCCTCAGCTTAGGGGCGGTTATGGCGGTTTAGGTTGCACTGTAACATCAAAACTTGCCCGTGAGATTGAAAACAATATGAACAAAGAACTTGTTCTTCCACAAAAGAAGTTTTGATATTTATAAATTATAATTATTATAAAGCTCCATGAATAATTTTTTATTTCGTGGAGCTTTATAAGCCGCAATAAGTTATATTGGGCTAATTGGGTTGAAATTAATTTTTTTACGTGATATTATTTAAATAAGATGTTAAAGCTGAATAGTCTAAATATGGTAAGGATGAGTATATAACTATGATTGTACCAATAACGAAAAATTCAAGAGTTTACGAAACTGTTTATGAACAGATGATGAATATTATTGAAGAAGGAGAATGGGCAGAAGGAGAAAGAATACCAGGTGAAATTGAACTTGCAGAAAAATTCAAAGTCAGCCGCAATTCTCTTAGAACGGCTATAAAAGTGCTCTATTCCTCAGAGGTTTTGGACGTTAAACCAGGACTTGGAACTTTTGTTACAGTTGGCGCTGTTAAAAAAATCAAACACCAGAAACTTATGAGTTTTATACAAGAAGAGAGAGATTTTGGCGATATTATTGAGGCAAGATGTATTATTGAAAAAGAAACAGCATATCTGGCGGCAGAAAGAAGAACAGACGAGGATATTAAATCTCTTGAGGAAATAAGCCGAAAAATTGAAAAAGCATTTAAAGAACATGAATTTGAAAAAGCTGTAGATTATGGCTGTGATTTCCATATTAAAATTGTTGAAATAACAGGAAACCATATATTAATGGGGCTGTATGCGTCTATTATTGATAGCATAAAACTTGAAAAAAGGCAAAAACTAAACGAAATTACAGTTGATGACATAAGAGAAGTTAATATTAGCCGCGACAGGGAAATAATAGAGGCTATTAGACAACGCAATGGAGAAAAAGCCAAAAGGCTTGTAGAACAGCATATTATAGATAAAGGAGATATTAAACATAGGCATTAGCCCATACTTAGTTTTGAGATTACGGATTATAAATATAGTCAAAGACTATTCGTATTTTTTACTTCATAAAAATACTCATAACCTCAGGCATTTAATAATGCCTATTTACTCAGTTAGAGATTGCGTTTCCCATAGTACATAAGTAAGCCCCACTGACTAAAAGGTGGGGGACTTACTTAGTTAGTTAAAAAACAAAATTAAACAAAGCTCCGCAGCAGAAAAGTTTGGTGTATTTTTGCCGTAGAGCTTTAATAATTTACAGTAAATTTGTTTTGGAGCGTAAAATAACATATAGTAATTTTTGGTGTTATGTATTATTCAGACATTATTTTTATAATTTCCTTGTCTGTTTGACACATGCCGTTTTTAGCCAATTTTCCTATATTTATAATTGTGTTTTCAACACCCTTTTTAATAATTCCATCACCGCCGTAAAACTGCTGGTTATTTACATACATAATATACCCAAGTATGCCCGCATCAACGGCTGCGGCTATTTTGGCGGCACAAGACGCTTTTGCGCCATCGCATATCATGCCAGATACAATAGCTATTGAATTTACAAGTGTATGGGATATTACGTTATAGTCGCCGCCTTTAATATAAGCTATTCCACAGCCGCTTCCGCATCCAGCGCTTACAGCTCCGCAATAAGCGGAAAGCTGACCTATTCCTGTTTTAATATGCACAGTTATAAGATTTGATATAACAAGCGCTCTGTATAATTTGTCTCGAGATGAATTAAGCTCTTTGGCATATTCTATAACTGGAACGGATGCTGTTATACCTTGGTTTCCGCTTCCAGAATTGATTATAACAGGCATTTCACAGCCGTTCATTCTTGCGTCACTTCCAGCGGCAGCTTTAGCTTTAGCTCTAATTTTTACATCGTTATTTCCATATGAACCCAATATAACTTTTCCAATATTTGCGCCATAGTTGTTTTTAAGACCTTCCTCGGCGATAGCGGTGTTGTATTCAATCTGTCGGTCCAAGACTTCTTTAATATCAGCAATATCAACGATTTCGGCAAATTTAACAATGTCTTTCACATTAAGAACATTTCTGTCTGTAAAAGAGAATGTTTCTGTGTTTTCTGTTTTTTTGTGAAATATACTTTTTCCATTTTTTTCAATGTCAACTATGTTTGTGTGATATTCTGATATATGCACAATGGCGTTTTCATCACCAGAAAAAAGTTTTATTATTATGTCAAAAATGTTTGATGTTTTTGAGGGAAATACATGAATAATTTTTTTGGATAAAAAATTATTTATATTTTTTATATCATTTTCTGATACGCTGTTTATTACTTCAAGACATTTGTTTTCGTCACCAGCTATTATACCCGCGGCAGCAGAAGCCTCAATACCACGCATGCCGCCTGTATTGGGTACTACAACGCTTTTTACATTTTTTATTATATTTCCACTTACTTCAACTATAACTTTTTCTGGTATTTTTCCAAGAACAGCACGGCATTTTGCCGCCGCATAGGCAATAGCCACAGGCTCTGTACAGCCCATGGCAGGGATAAGCTCCTCTTTTAATATGTTTAAATACATATTGTATGTTGATTTTGAGAACATGGCAAAATTCTCCTTATTTGTAGCCAAACGAGGGGGATCTTCTTGTTTAAAAGAAGAGCGTTTGGCGGACTTAATAATAAAAGTTTTTTAATCTGTTTATTGTTTGGTTTTTATATAACAATAAAATATATCAAATAGTGAAAAAATGTAATTTAATTAACTGTGTTAAATATTGTAAATATGACAAATGTGTTTTTAAATGTATGTGTATTGGCTTAAATTTAATATTTAAGTTAAATCATATTGTATATTTCTTCAACTGTTTTTCCAGATAAACCAAGTTTTTCAACTGTGCGTCCCTCTTTAAAGAAATCTTTACCAGTAACCTGACTCTCTAAAAGTATAATGGCATCAAGCGTTGGCGTTGGAATGCCAAGAAGTTTGCCGAGAGATGACGTTGGAACAAGATTTGAGAGAGTATCTTCTTGAAAGAAACGATGGTTTGTGTTTGCTGGAGATTTTATTCCTTTGTATGGCTCGCAGCTTTGTATTGCGTCATAAAAGCCTTCAGGCTTTAGATGATACATATCTTTTAAATGGCTAAGAAGTGAAGGGCTATGCATACCAAGAGCATCGCACACTTTACGTCTTTCAGTATCGGCCGCTTCAATAATATTGCATATGCCTGGTGTAAGACCTTCCATGTAGTAGTCAAATGGCTGATTAAGCTCCACTTTGTTTATATTCATAACACATGGAATTGAGTGAAGAAGACTTCCGCCGCTTAATCCCGTTTCGAGAACATTTTTAGCGGGAACGAAACAGTCAAAAATTCCTTTTAGTGTGTCACATATTTTAGAGGCATTTTCAGCCGGAATAGACGCAACTTTAATTTTAGCTTTAACACCCGTATGAAGAGTATGTCCTATATCAACAGTTCTACAAGCATAAAGAAGGTCAGAAGCCTCACCTACAATAGGAATTGATTGACAGCCGTTTGTTTTGAGAGTGTTAAGAAATTCCATTGTTCCGCCAAGATGCCCAGGATTGAGAAGAACTATTTGAGAGCTTTTTAAATATGGAGCAGCGGCTTTTGCAACAGCTCCATGAGCGTCTGTTCTTGTGCAAACCATTATAACATCTGTGTCTTCAATACAGGCTTTAATATTTGTTGTAATTAAGTTTGGAATGATTTCAGCTTCAGTTTTTCCTGTAGCTTTCAGTTTTCCGGTCTCATTCATTTTGTCAACAATTTCATTGCGTTTGTCCATAAGTTTAACGCTATATCCCATGTTTTTAAGCTGAACAGTCATAAGTGTTCCACCTGCTCCAGCGCCTATAACAGCAAATTTTAAATCTTTCATTTTAAATTCCTCCTTAAATACATATATTATTTCTTATCGGGAAGTGTTATTTCCCTGTTAAGTTTAATTTCTATTTCTCTTGCTATTCTTGATGTAGCTGTACAGCCCAAGCCGCCATAGCCGCCTCTAAGTTGTGGAGGAAGGAGTTTTTGAGTATTGCAAAGAGCTTCTATTACCTCATCTGGAGAAACATAGCTTTCTATACCAGCAAGAGCCATATCACAGCCAGAAAAAGCATTGGCAACGCCTATACCGTTTCTTTTTATACAAGGTACTTCAGATGAACCGCCTATTCTGTCGCATATAAGACCAAGTATATTTTTCATTGAAAGAGCCATTGCGTGACAGCATGTTTTTGTATCTCCGCCGCCGAGATATGCGAGAGCCGCCGCCGCTATTGCGCTTGAAACACCTATTTCTCCCTGACAGCCACCGCCCATACCAGAAAAGCTGGCGTTTTGGAAATACATACATATTCCTGCTGCAGATGCAACAAAAAGAGATTTAATAAGCTCTTCATCACTTATTTTTCTGTCTTCCTGAACAGTGAGTATACAGCCTGGAACAATGCCAGCGCTACCACCTGTTGGAGCGGCAACAATTCTATTCATAGAGCAGTCCATTTCCATTGTAGCAAGAGACTTTGCTATTGCGCGACCAAGTGTATTACCGCCAAGTGTTTTGCCCTCAGAAACAGCTTTAAGCATTTTTTTGCCGTCATTTCCTGTCCCAAATCCAAATAGGGTTTTTATTTCATTTGTCAGACCATAGTTTACTGTTTCTTTCATGTATTCAAGTGTCTGTGCCATTTCATTCCATATTTCTTCTCTTGTGCGCCCAGAACGATTGAGTTCATATTCAATAGTAAGCTCAGGTATATCTTTGCCAGTTTTTTCACTAAGTTCTATAAGTTCTTTGTATGTTGTAAAAAGAGGTTTGTGGGGAACATAACCAAATGTTAAAAATGGTTCTGTTATAAGAGTCTTTGTTACACCATTTATTTTTGAAACATTATATTTTATATTCTCGTCTTCTGCCAAAGGAATTTCCATGTAGAAGAGATATTTTCCATTTTTCTCACTCTGTTTAATAGAATTTACTTTTACAGCATTTTTAATTTCTTCAGATATATTTTTGTCTGCCCATACAAAAAGATGACGAGCAGTGCTTGAAAGTTCCACATCAAAATCGTTTATGCCAATTATTGAGATACTTCCGCCGCCAACAGAAACACCTGTTATATTGCATTGTTTGCCGGATTTTTGCGTCATTTCAACACGTACAGTAAGACCGCTTTTTGGAAGAGGTTCTGTAAACTGGCTGGCAGTTACATCAATTCTTCTTTCGTGGGCAATGTTAAGAGCTTCTTTAAGCATAGGGTCATATTCTCTCATGCCTAAAACGCCGCCTATAAGCGCCAAGTGGCTTCTAAGCCCGGCATATTCGCTATGGCGCGGATGAAAAACAAGATTAATACTTTTAACAGGTTCATCAATAAATTTTCCGGCTGCATATCCTACACGTGCCATTCCGGCTGTGCCAGAGCTGGAAGGACCAACCATAACAGGACCTATAACTTCAAATACACTTATATCCATATTTTTCCTCCTTTACAGATTATATAATAGTTTTAGATGTTTATTATTTAAACATGTTTAAAGTTTAAATATATTATAGAATAAAAAAAAATAAAATACAAGTTTTTTATTAAACCTTGTTAATAATTTTTTATAACTACAATTATTGTTTGAAAAAAATAAAATAAGAGTAGAAAGCAGAAGAGTTTATATAATGATTAATATTGTTTGTATATTTTAAGCTCCAATAGCAAAGTAAAATTTGAAAAAACATAATATATTTTTATAAATTTAGAAAAAACTTTTGTATATAACTTAATACAAACACTTTGGGAAGTCTAATTTTGTAAAATGGCAGTTTAATTGGAGCTATGGCACATATGGTTATTAAATACAATACCTAATAATATTATGAATTGAATTTTTGGGAATTAAGAGCAGAGAATTTTATTTTCTGCTCTTAATTTTTTGGAGTTGATAAAATATTTTTGATAATTTTGTTTGAAATTTTAAGACTCATAATTTTACTCATTTATTTAAATATTTTTTTAATAATTTTGTAGCTCTTGTCTGAGATATTGATAGAGCCGCCGCCACTTTGCGAGAGGTTTTATGTTTTTCATAGGCTTTTAATATTATTTTAGACTCATATTTTTCAACTGCGTCATCAAAAGAAGTAATAGAACCTATGTCTTCGCTGTTTCCATTGTATTGGTAAGAAAACATATCTGATGGTAAATCTGATGGTTCAATTTTAAAGTTTTCGGTAATTACAACCATGCGTTCTATAACATTACTAAGTTCTCTTATATTTCCTCTCCATGTGTTTAATTTTAGTATTTCTATAGTTTTTTGAGATATTTCATGTGACAAATTATATTTTTGAGAATACTTATTTAAGAAAAAGAAAATCAAAGGCTCAATATCTTCTTGTCTTTCTCTCAAAGGCGGTATATATATTTCAAAAACTTTAAGTCTATAATATAAGTCTTCTCTAAATAATCCTGTCATACAAAGTTTTTGAATGTCTCGGTTAGTAGCGGCTATTATTTTTATGTCAACTTTAATAGGTTTGGTTGAACCTATAGGAAAAAATGTTTTATCCTGTATTACATGTAACAACTTAGCCTGAATAGTATAAGGAATTTCCCCAATCTCATCTAAAAGAACAGTTCCGCCAGACGCTGTTTCCAAAAGTCCAAGTTTTCCATTGACATTAGCGCCTGTAAAAGCTCCCCTTTTGTAACCAAAAAGCTCAGACTCTAAAAGTTCAGATGGTATAGCGGAGCAGTTTATACTTACAAATGGCTTATCTTTTCTGGGGCTATGGTCATGTATATATTTAGCCAACATAGTTTTTCCTGTTCCAGATTCTCCTGTAATAAGACATATTGAGTCAATATCACTAAGTTTTTCAGCGATTTTTAAACACCTTTTCATAACATCGCTTACACATATTATATCAGAATAATCAAATGGGTTTTCGTCATAATTGTTTTGAATAAGAATATTGTCATAAAGTTTATCCCTTACACTCATAGCCACAAATTTGATTTCACCGTCTTTATCAAAAATGGGTGTTGCTATATTGAATAACTCAACACCTATGTTTGAGTATTGACGAATAGCGTGTATCTTTTTACTTTTATATATTGATGGCAATACAGATGGATCCCAAAATTTGAGCATCTCAAAAAAAGTTTTACCTATTATATCATCAGGATTAAGACCATAATGCCTTTTAACAGCTTTATTTACATAAACAATTTTATAATTATTATCATATACCCATATTTCGTCATAAAGATTATCCACAATATCAAAAAAGTCGTCATAAGTTAAATCATGAGTCATAAAACTTCATTCATATCTATAATTAATTATAATTATTATTATCTATAAAATAATATTAAAAATCAATATATTAAATTTAAAGCCTAAAAGCGGTTTTAATATTTAAATTACGCTTTTAGGCAATTTTGTAAATGTAATTTACAACTCAATAACACACTCTTTTACAATGCTGGCAACAGCAAATTTTTTACCGTCTGACATTCCAGGCACAATATCGTCAGCTTTTTTAAGTAATTCCTCACGAGTAAGTATTTTGTTAGGAGTTTCTAAATATTGTCGTGTAATACCAATACTGTCAAGTTCAATCCACGCGCGTTCAGAAATATTATCATAGTCTATAGTATAACCCATAGCTTTAGCTATGGCTAATATAGCTGGCGAACATCCTAAGTCTTTGCCAGGTACTAAACCTATGTCAAGAGCGTCTATTACATAAGAAGCAAAGTCTTTTTTAACGGCGGTTATAGCTGGATAATCACTTTTTACGGTTTTGGCGTAAATACCCGAATTATGACCCGTTTGTCCTGCTCCATACGCTCTGTTAAATATTCTTCCGTCTGTTTCAAAAACAATCATACCAATTCCAACAGATACTTCTGGTCCAGCTATACCTATAAGAACTTCTCCCTCGTTTTTCATAATTTGAAATATACCAGGCGCCATAATAAGTATTTCTTCCATATTTACAACATCTAAAACCTCTGAACCAGTGTTATTGTTGGCTATACGTCCTGTAATGGTTTCTGTCTCATCAAGAGCGTTTCTTGGAAACTTATCATTTCGGTTTGGTCCACGGTAGAGCCTTTTGCCTGGATGAAGTAAATCCCATTGTTTCATATGCGGCTCTTCATCAAGCAATTTTTGGGAGTAGGGCATTTCTGAAATTTCCATAAAACCTACATCTTTATTAATTAAACCATAGTCGCATGATGCTATAGCTACAACGGCAAAATCAAGCATAATTCCATCGCTTGAAACTGTAACGGCATCCATATCAATAATGTCAATAGAAGCGGGACCGTTATAGCTTTTAGCTATTATTTCGCACGCCTGTCTATATGAAAGCCCAATACTTGTAATATCTTTTTTGTCAACAAAAATCATTGAGACTGGAACTCTGCCTTCAGCCGCTCCCTTTGGAATAAGTTTGTATTTTAATTCCGCCATTTATATTCATTCCTTTCTATATTTAGTTGTTGGGATTATTAAATTTTACACGATGGTCAATTACCTCTTTAGAATTATGGTAATAATATTCTGGTCCTGGCTCTGATATATATTCTGTTTCAAGATAAGTTCTTTCTATATCTCCATTTTTATCTAATCCGTTTACAATAACTGTGTATAGAGCTAATGGGAGCTGAGGCATTACTTTAATCTCTATTTTTTCAACACTGTCAAGTTTTGTTAAATTAGAAATGTCCTCCTCTATCATTCCGCAAGAGGCTGAAGCTAATTTAGCTGTTTTAAACTGTTCCAAACCAGTTATTGAAACATCAATATTTTTTCCGTTTGTTTTTCCAGCCTCACTCATTTTTCTTAAAAAATCTGGTAATCTTGTGTGCATAAAACGCATATAACATTCCTCCTATTTTTAATAATAAATTTTAAAGCATTGGTACAATCATGTTGTTATTTTTATCAAACTCAAAATTATATGACTTGTCAAAAACATCAATGTTAGGATTTTTGTTAGCCTCATCAAGCAAAGCCTCAGAAATATACATTGTTTCAAGCTCTTTTGTGTTTTTAATATATACAAGGCGAGCATCTAAAGAAGCCACAGCGCCTATATTCCTAAAGGTTTGCTCAAGCATTTCTTTTTCATCCTCAAGTAAACAAGGAAATGTAGCGTATTCTGGTGTCATTGAGACAACACAGTTTACAACAGTATCACGTATTGCCTGGCGACTATTGCATTCGTCAAATACTTTTAATGTAGAAAAATCACCTAAACCAAGACCGCAGTAATTTCCGTGTGACTCCGGCGTAATTCCAAAAATAGATATGCGCTTAATATCAGGGAACTCAGGGTCAGTTTGACCTAATTCTCTAATTCTTCCTATAACTTTACTATCCATTCCACCGCCGCTTATATTTTTACCAATTTCTTTTACAAGAAGTATATCAAACACATCAAAAGGAATTTTTGCGGCTTTTTTCTTAGCTAATTCTTGAAGAGCTATTTCTCTTGTCCAGAAGTCTTCTGGTTTAATAGCCTCAATAGTGTGGGTATAACATAGAGCGTTTTCAACAATACCAATTCCGCATATTATATCTATATTGTTTTTAATAACTTTAGCTATTTCTGTAATGGTATGAAAGTAACCATATTTCATTGCGTATAAATGGGCGTTATCAGCGCCTTCTAATGTACCAAGACCTATTGTCAGCATTTTATGTAAACCGCTTTCAATAATAGCGGTAAAGTCTGTGTGTTCTTTTATGCGGTTAAGTATAATCATTTTGTCAACTTCTTTTACACGCTCATTACAGTAAGCTGGTATACCTTCTTGTGTTTCTCCCACTTTATAAGCATGAATAGATGTTAATATAGGACAGCCCATAGACTTTTCTGTTACGTTTAATCCTTCTAATATAGACAACTGTCCTTCTACAGTTCCGCCACCATGAGAACCCATTGCGGCTATAAGGTAGGGAGAGCCGCCTTTTTGACGAACATAGTCAATTACAGTTTTATACATAATGTCAACATTTTTAATTCCTCGGCTTCCAGCTGTTATGCCTATTTTTTTGCCTTTAATCTGTTTTTCGGCTTCAACACGGTTTAACTCATCAATAATACGCGTTGCTATGTCTTCTACAACAGAGGTATCAAAACGCTGTTTTATTTTATAAAGTTTTGGAAATTCCATTTATATCCCCGC
>CATJUP010000170.1 GCA_949743655.1 uncultured Eubacteriales bacterium | reverse complement strand
TACAAATTCTTTTTTAATATTTCTTTCTTCTTTTATAAGCATATCCCCCACCGCCTTATAATTTTTTTGTTGATGACATTATACTACAATAAATTTAAAAAATATATATAAAATCACTTCCACAGATGTTAAAATATATATATTAAGGGGAGAGTATATATGTTAAATGATAAAAGTGCTCTATTTAATTTAAAAAAATGCCATATATGTCCTAAAAATTGTGGTGTTGACAGAACAAAAAATAATGGTTTTTGTGGTGCTAATATTTATCCAAAAGTAGCTTTAGTGTCAGTTCATAATTTTGAAGAACCATGTATAAGTGGAACAAAAGGCTCTGGAACGGTATTTTTTTCTGGATGTAATCTTAAATGCGTTTTTTGTCAAAATTATGAGATAAGTCAGCTTAATTTAGGAAAAGAGGTTACGCCCAATAATTTAGCTAATATATTTTTAAAACAACAGCAAAAAGGCGTACATAATATAAATGTTGTGTCGGCAGGACATTTTATATTGCAGCTAAAAGAAGCGCTTGTTATAGCTAAAGAAAAAGGATTGAGTATACCTGTAGTTTATAACTCGTCTGGATATGAAAGGGCAGAGGCTATAAAAATTCTTAACGGGCTTGTGGATGTGTATTTGCCAGACATAAAATATTTTTCTTCAGAAATTTCGTTAAATTATAGCAATGCCGCTGATTATTTTAATTACGCTTCAAAAGCTGTTATTGAAATGTATAACCAGTGCGGGAAAAATGTTTTTGATAATAATGGTTTAATTAAAAGGGGAGTTATAATAAGACATTTAGTTTTGCCAAATTGCCGTAAGGACTCATTTAAAGTACTCGAATTTATAAAAAATACATTTGGAGATAATGTTTATGTATCTATACTTAGACAATATACGCCTATGTATAAAGCTAAAAATATAAAAGAGCTAAACAGACGTGTAACAACGTTTGAGTATCAAAGCGTAGTTGATTATTTTTTTGATATAGGGCTTAAAAATGGTTATATGCAAAGTGCTGACTCCGCAAAAGACATATACACGCCTGATTTTGATTTAAGTGGATTAGATTAATATTCATTTATTTAAATAAAAGAAATGAAGAGAAAGAACTTTAACTTTTTTCTCCATTTCTTTCAAAAAAGCTAATGGGTTTGGGCAAAACCCAATGTTTTGATTTTTTTAACCGAATAAGTACATAGGCGTTGTTAAACGTCTGAGGTTATGAGTATTTTTTATGAAGTAAAAAATACGAATAATCTTTGACCACACTAAAACCGTGGAAAAGAGTCCACGGTTTTGTATATTACGCAAGTTTTACATGGTGAAAAATTTTTTTGCCTTTTTGAAGTTTTATTTTTCCATCTATAAAATCATTTTTGGTTACAAAATAGTCGAAACTGTCGATTTTTGCGTCATTTAATTTTATACCGTTTTGCTGTATAAGTCTTCTTCCTTCGCTTCTTGAGGCTATAAGAGAGCATTTAGTTAATAAAGTAAGAATATCAATGCCTTCACCAAACTCATCAGGTTTTATTTCTGTTGTAGGTATAGAACCACCCTCGGCAGCGCCGCCAAAAAGTGCTTTAGCCGCCTCTTGGGCTTTTTCTGCCTCTTGCTGACCATGTATTATTTTTGTCACCTCATAAGCCAAAACCTCTTTAGCATTATTTATATCGCTTCCTTCAAGAGCGCCTAAACGGCGTACTTCATCCATAGGCAAAAACGTTAAAAGGGCAAGACATTTTTCAACATCTTTGTCATCTACATTTCTCCAGTATTGATAAAATTCATAAGGTGTTGTTTTTTCAGGGTCAAGCCAAACGGCGCCGCCCTCGGTTTTTCCCATTTTTTTGCCTTCGCTTGTTGTAAGCAGGCTAAAAGTCATGCCATAAGCAGGTTTTGACTGTGTTTTTCTTATAAGTTCTACACCGGCTATAATGTTTGACCATTGGTCGTTTCCGCCAAGCTGCATTATACAGTTGTATTTTTTATTAAGCTCCAAAAAGTCATTTGCCTGCATAAGCATATAGTTAAACTCAAGGAATGATAATCCTTTTTCCATTCTTGATTTGAAACACTCGGCAGCAAGCATATGGTTTACAGAAAAATGCACGCCGATTTCACGTAAAAAGTCTATATAATTTAGATTTCTTATCCAGTCGGCATTATTTACTATTAACGCTTTATCATCAGAAAAATCAATAAGGCTTGAAAGTTGTTTTTTAAAACAATTAACATTGTGGTCAATTTGTTCTATTGTAAGCATTTTTCGCATGTCAGTTTTGCCTGTAGGGTCACCAATCATTCCCGTTCCGCCGCCCATAAGCGCTATTGGTCTATGACCGGCTCTTTGCATGTGCGCCATTGCCATTATTGTAAGAAAATGTCCTACATGAAGGCTATCGGCTGTTGGGTCAAAACCAATATAAAAAGTGATTTTATCATTAGCCAAAGCGTTTTTTATTTCTTCCTCGTGAGTTAGCTGCTCAATAAATCGTCTTTCTTTTAATACGTCAAATACACTCATTTTTAATCCTCCTAATTTTTAAAAATAAAAAAAGCCTTTTAACCCTTAAAAGGGCGAAAAGACCGCTGTACCACCTTAATTTACTCACATACGAGTATCTCTAAACCACTATAACGCGTGGAAAACGTTGGGACTTACTAATTTTGTTCTTTCCCAAAGCTCATGAGGCGTAATTTACGGCTTACCGTACTGCAAGGCTTTCATCAACCGCCTTGCTTTCTGCAATATTGTAACCAGTGCCGCCCATATAACTCAATCTCAGCTTTTAAAATATTCACTTTTAGAATTTTATAAATGATAACATATAAAAATATAATCGTCAAGCTCTTATTTTTAATAGCATTGTTATAGCATTTGAATTTCAAAATATTTTGTTAAAGCAAATATATGACAAACTTGAATTTATCGGGTATAATCCACATCTATTGGTGCTATAACATCTGGATTTTGCTGTATCCAAGCTACAGCACAAGCGCAAAGTGCCGCACATAAAAAATCGTCAATACGTCCTTCATTTCCGGCAGTAATCAAAAGATTAATCAATCCCTCAGCTATATCAATGTCATGTTTGCTAAAAGCGTTTCCAAGTTGAAGATATTTTGGAAAAGCTCGCAGCATTTTTCGATAATTTTCATCTCAATTTATGCCGCCATTAACAATAAACTCATTATTAACTTTGCCTGCAATACGAATAATTTCACCTTGTGTAGTTTTTGTACGTACATATTGTGGAACTAAATAATTCCAGAGCTGATTAAACTGTGCCTTTTCTTCTGTTTCTGTTATAATAATAGGAGATATTCCATCATGTACAGAAGTTTTATTATTCTGTTTATTTTGATATTTCACAACAATTCCTCCTCAATATATTCTGATTTGTGCATTTTATAAATGAAAGAGTAATTTGGATTTGATTTTTAAAGACTAATTAATTTGAAAATTAAATAAGGGCGATTTACAACAAAACAAATGTGTAAAAACGCCCTTTAGAATTATATAAGTATATTCATTTTTTTAGCCTCAAATGTGAGCTCTTCTCTAAATTTAGGATGAGCTATATTTATAAGGGCTTTTGTGCGTTCTCTTATAGTTTTTCCATATAGTTCAGCCACACCGTATTCAGTTACTATGCAGTCAACCTCGTTTTTATGTGATGTTATAGATGCTCCAGATGCAAGAACAGATTTTATTTTTGATATACTGCCGCCTTTAGCAGTAGAAGGCATTGATATAAAACTTCTTCCTCCGCGGCTCATTTTAGCGCCTTTAACATAATCAAATTGTCCTCCAGGACCGCTGAAAGGAATATAGCCTATACTTTCGGAGCATACCTGACCGAAAAAGTCAACTTCAAGACCAGCGTTTACAGATATAAATTTATCATGTTTGGCTATAATATAAGGGTCGTTTACATAGTCAACAGGCAACATAAGTACAGAAGGGTTGTTGTTTAAGTAATCATAAACTTTTTTGCTGCCAAAACAGAATGTGCTTACAGACTGTCTTTTGTGGATTGTTTTTTTCTCGTTTGTTACAGCGCCACACTCTATAAGCTCTACCATTGCATCAGAAAACATTTCGGTATGAACACCAAGGTCTTTTTTACCGGAAAGGGCTTTGCCAAGAGCGCCAGAAACACCGCCTATGCCAATTTGTATAGTAGCCTCATTTGGTACCATTTCGGCTATAAACTCTCCTATTTTTTGGTCTGTTTCGGAAGGAGGAGTTACAGGAAGCTCGATTATTGGCTCGTCATTTTCACAAAGAGCTTCAACTTTTGATATATGCACAAAGTTTTCTCCAAAAGTACGAGGCAAAAACTTATTTACCTCAAGAAATACATGTTTGGCATTTCTAAGCATACTGAGGCTTTCTCCGCAGTAAGGACCTGTTGAGAAATATCCGTGTTCATCCATTGGAGAAACTACCATAAAAACAGCATCAAGGTCATTGCGTAAATCGTAAACACGTGGAAACTCAGAATAATTTACACTAAAATAATCAATTCTTCCGTCCTGTCCGCCTTTTCTTGTTCCAGGACCAAAAAACCATGATAAACAGTCAAATTTTCCGCTAAATTCTGGTTTAAGATAATCTTTACCAGGAAATACAAGTGTTCCATTTGTTTTTATGCCGCTTATTTCACCACGTGAAACCCTTGATGCTATGGCATTTAAAATATCAGTTGGTTCTCCCATACATATAGGAGAGGCACAGTTATAGCCGGATTTTATTAAATCAGCTATTCCCTCGGCTGTGGTAAGTTTTTCTTTGTACATTTGAAAAAAATTACTCATACAATACCTCCTTATAATATAATAATTAAAACGCTGTAAATATATATTTTGTTATTTATGCAGTAACAATTTTTGATAATATGATTATAGCATATATGATGTATATAAACAGTGTTTTTTTTAATACATATTGTTTTTATTCTTTTGACTATAATTTGTAATTTATTTTATGTCAATTTTGTATATTCCAGTTACAGAAAGACTTGTTTATAATAGCTGAGTTAAATATTTCAATAGTGAATATTTAACATCTCAACTAAAATAGTTTGACTAAATTTGGTTTCCTGTTATTAAATGTTGTTATTCCCTCAAAACCTATTTCTTTAAGCATTGTATAAATGTATTTAAATTTATAGGCTATATGTTCTGGTTTATGCGCGTCTGAACCAACAGTAATTATTTTTCCGCCTAAATCATAATATCTTTTTAAAATTTCAAAACATGGGTGAGGGCTGTTTAAACCATAACGATAACCGGAAGTATTTATTTCTATGCCTTTATTTTTTTGTATAATAGTTTTTAATATTTTGTCTATAATAGAACTAAACTCAATGTAGTTTATAACTTTATTTTTGTATGTGCCATACCTGTTTATAAAATCTATATGACCATAGACATTAAAAAAATCGTAGTTTTCAACATTATGTAGTACCTCATCAAAATATTCAAAATACGCCTCGTTTTGTGTTTTTCCCTCAAAAAAATCATTTTTACAAATGTCGTATTTGTCTTTAAGTACGTGTGACGAGGCTATTATAAAATCGTACTCATTTTTATTTAAAAGAGAGTTGATTTGTTCTATAACATGCGGCTGTACGCCAATTTCAACGCCTTTTAATATTTTTATGTCATATATTTTTCTAAGCCTGTCTATTTCTTTTGAGTAGGGTTCATAATCAAAAAGAAAAGGGAAGTCAGGGTCGGGATAGTCAAAGTCTATATGGTCTGTTGCGGCTATTTCTTTAATACCCAAACTTACAGCTTTTTTAATATTTTCTTCTATAGGTGTATCACTGTCGGAAGAAAAAGAGGAATGTGTGTGATAGTCTGAATATAGCATTTTTTTCAGCTCCTATTATTTTTATTATTAACAAGTATATCATAAAATTAAGTGGTGTAAATATTGACATACGTTTTTTGTGTGATATAATCCTTTTATAAAACTATGAAGGGAAGAGTAATACACATAAGCCCAAAAAGAGAGCGTAGTTATAGCTGAGATATTACGCTGGAAACCTGTGTATGAAAACTACCCCTGAGTGACTTTAAAAAAGTACGTATAGCCTGCGTTAAAGGCTGCAAAAGTGGTTTAATAACAATTAGGGTGGAACCGCGGGTTAATTCTCGTCCCTTTTCGTTTTGGCGAAATGGAACGAGATTTTTTATTGAGAATTTTTTAAAAATTAAGGAGGAATATAAATGATTAATGTAACATTAAAAGACAAAAGCGTAAAAGAGTTTGACAAACCTGTATCAGTGCTTGAAATAGCCGAAAGTATAAGCGCTGGATTGGCAAGAAACGCCTGTGCTGGTATTGTTGACGGAAATGAACAAGATTTGAGGTTTATTGTTGATAAAGACGCTAAAGTAGAGATTTGCACATTTGAAGACGAGGCAGGCAAAAAGGCTTTTAGGCATACAGCAAGTCATATAATGGCACAAGCTGTTAAAAGACTTTTTCCAGATACAAAATTGGCTATAGGTCCGTCAATAGCTGATGGCTTTTATTATGATTTTGACAGAGAAACTCCATTTACTGAAGATGACTTGAAACACATAGAAGAGGAAATGAAAAAAATAGTAAAAGAGGATTTAAAATTAGAAAGATTTGAACTTCCTCGTGAAGAGGCTATTAAATTTATGGAAGAAAAACAAGAGCCATATAAAGTGGAGCTTATAAAAGAACTTCCAGAAGGTTCGGTTATATCTTTTTATAAACAGGGCGAGTATACAGACCTTTGCGCAGGTCCTCATATTATGAGTACAAAACCGGTTAAGGCTTTTAAACTTATGAGTGTTGCAGGAGCTTATTGGAGAGGAAATGAAAAGAATAAAATGCTCTCAAGAATTTATGGCACAGCTTATACAAAGGCAAGTGAACTTGAAGAATATATAAATATGCTTGAGGAAGCTAAGAAACGTGACCACAGAAAATTGGGAAAAGAGCTTAAATTATTTGCTATGCTTGAAGAAGGACCAGGATTTCCGTTCTTTATGCCAAAAGGTATGATTGTTAAAAACACACTTATTGATTATTGGAGAGAAATACACAAAAAAGCTGGTTATGTTGAGGTATCAACGCCTATTATACTTAATAGAGCTCTTTGGGAAACAAGCGGTCACTGGGGTCACTACAAAAATAATATGTATACAACTACTATAGATGAAGAGGACTATGCTATTAAGCCTATGAACTGCCCTGGAAGTTTGCTTGTGTACAAACAAGAACTTCATTCTTATAGAGACTTTCCTTTAAGAATGGGTGAACTTGGCATTGTTCACAGGCATGAAAAAAGTGGCGAGCTTCACGGGCTTATGCGTGTAAGATGTTTTACTCAAGACGATGCACATATATATATGACACAAGAACAAATTAAAGATGAGATAGGTAATGTTATATCGCTTATAGACAGTGTTTATAAACAATTTGGTTTTAAATATCATGTTGAGTTGTCAACAAGACCAGAAAACAGCATGGGCAGTGACGAAGCGTGGGAGGCTGCTACAAATGGACTTATAGGTGCTCTTGAGGCTAACAATATGCCTTATGTTGTAAATGAAGGCGATGGAGCTTTTTATGGACCTAAAATTGATTTCCACCTTACAGACTCTATAGGCAGAACATGGCAGTGCGGAACTATACAGCTTGATATGAACCTTCCAGAAAGATTTGATATAGTTTATACTGACAAAGACGGCGCTAAAAAACGCCCTATAATGATACACCGCGTATGTTTTGGCTCTATAGAAAGGTTTATAGGCATACTTATAGAGCATTACGCAGGTACTTTGCCTACATGGCTTTCACCTGTACAAGTTAAAGTGCTTACTATATCCGAAAAATTTAACGATTATGCCCAAAGTGTTATTGAAAAAATAAATGACGCTGGTATAAGGGTAGAAAGTGACTTGAGAGCTGAGAAAATAGGTTTTAAAATAAGAGAGGCAAGAAATGAGAGAGTGCCTTATATTATAATAGTTGGCGAGAAGGATTTAGAGGCTAACGTTGTTTCATTGCGTACAAGAGAGGGAGATGAGGGTCAAAAATCACTTGACGATGTTATACAAATAGTATCAAAAGAAATTAAAGAGAGAATATAACATAAAAATGAACCCCAATATTGATATAATTGGGGTTCATTTTAGTTATGAAAATATGCTTGCTAAAACCAAAATTGAGTAAAAACCATAAAATATTGATATAACGCCAATAATTATACCAGCTATAGCGAGACCTTTTCCTTTTTCGTTTTTCTTTTTGCAGTTCATTAAACCAACAATAGAAAGTACAGTTCCAATAATTCCAACTATGCCCCAAAAATTGATTAGTAAAGATATAAGTGACATAACAAAACCAACAACGCACATTGTATTGTAACCATTTTTGTTATCAGTAACGTTGTTAATATCTGCATCTTGTTTTTGACCACAGTTAGTACAAAAGGCTGTGCCATCTTTTAATTCTACACCACAATTTCTGCAATACATAATTTCAACTCCCCCTATTTTTATATTGATGTTATGTTATAATACATTAAAAACACTATACAAAAT
>CATJUP010000169.1 GCA_949743655.1 uncultured Eubacteriales bacterium | reverse complement strand
TGTCAAAAGGTTACAAAGTGGCTATATGTGAACAGGTAGAAAACCCTAAAAATGTAAAAGGAATAGTTAAAAGAGATGTTATAAGAGTTATAACGCCGGGTACTCTTACAGATTCATCAATGCTTGATGAGGAAAAAAATAATTATATACTTTGTATTTATGGCGATAAAAATGGTTATGGTTTAGCTGTTTGCGATGTAAGCACAGGCGAGTTTTTGACTACTGAGTTTACTGGTATAAATGCTGAAGAACAGCTTAAAGATGAGTGTGCTAAGTTTAACCCTTCAGAAATCATAGCTAATGAGGGCTTTACATATACAGCTATTTCGGATACCATAGAAAAAAGGCTTAATATAAAAATAGGCATACAAGAAGACTGGATATTTGAGTATAATACGGCTAATGTAGAGCTTTGCCGTCATTTTTTTGTTGATACTATAGATGGTTTTGGTCTTAAAAATAAAATGTTTTGCGTATGTGCTAGCGGTTCTCTTATGAAATATTTAAAAGATACTCAAAAGAATAATTTAGGTCATATATCAAAAATAAGTTATTATTCTAATTTGGAATATATGCTTTTAGATATGTCTTCAAGAAGAAATTTGGAGCTTACCGAAACAATGAGAGAAAAAAACAAAAAAGGTTCTCTTTTGTGGGTTGTAGACAACACAAAAACACCCATGGGAGCGAGACTTTTAAGAAGTTACATAGAGCGCCCTTTAATTGACTGTAACAAAATAAATTTTAGGCTTAACGCTGTTGAAGAAATATTTAACGACTTTTTTTTAAGAGAAGAGCTGCGTGAGTTTTTAGGTTTTATAAATGACTTTGAGCGTATAATAACAAAAGTAATATATCAAACGGCTAACGGACGTGATATTGTGGCGCTTAAAAAGTCAATATCTAACATTCCCGCTCTCAAAGATGCTATAAAAGACTGCTCGTCCGAATACATGAAAAGTTTATACGAAAGTATAGACACGCTTGAAGATATATATGAACTTATTGACGATGCTATTATAGAAGACAACACGCCATTTTCAATAAAAGAAGGCGGTATTATAAAAGTGGGTTTTAATAAAGAGCTTGATGTATTTATACAAGCTAAAAAGAATGGTGTTAAATGGCTTGATGATATTGAAAATAAAGAACGTGAGAAAACCGGAATTAAGGGTCTTAAAATTGGCTACAATAGAATTTTTGGTCATTACATAGAAGTAACAAAAGCTAATATAGAAAATGTTCCAAAAGATAAGTATATACGCAAACAAACACTTGCTAACTGTGAGAGATATACAACGGAGGAGCTTTTAAAATTATCGGAGCTTATATTAAGCTCGGACGAAAAATCAGCCGAAAAAGAGTATGAGGTTTTTTGTGAACTAAGAGAGCATATATCCTCTCAGGCTGAAAGAATACAAAACACAGCGCATATTATAGCTCAGATAGATGTAATGCAGTCTATGGCGGAAGCGGCAGTAAAATATAATTATGTTAAGCCTGTTGTTGACCAAAGCGGCATAATAGATATAAAAGACGGAAGGCATCCCGTTATTGATAAAATGCTTGACGGCTCATTTATATCAAACGATACATATCTTGATATGGACGAAAACACATTGTCGATTATAACAGGTCCAAACATGGCGGGAAAATCTACTTATATGCGGCAAACAGCACTTATTACACTTATGGCACAGCTTGGAAGTTTTGTTCCAGCGCAAAGAGCGCGTGTAGGAGTAGTTGACCGTATATTTACAAGAGTTGGAGCGTCAGACGATTTGGCGAGCGGACAAAGCACTTTTATGATTGAGATGATAGAGGTGTCAAATATACTTAATAATGCCACTAAAAACAGTCTTATTATATTAGATGAAATTGGAAGAGGAACAAGCACATTTGACGGTTTATCAATAGCATGGGCTGTGCTGGAGTATATAGCTGATAAAACAATATTGGGCGCTAAAACACTTTTTGCTACACACGATCACGAAATAACTGAACTTGAGGGCAAATTAAAAAGTGTTAAAAATTATCGTGTTACTATTGAAGAGAGCAACGACAACATAGTTTTTCTTAGAAAAATAGTGAGTGGAAGCGCTGACAACAGTTATGGAATACAAGTTGGTAAACTTGCCGGATTGCCTAAAAAAGTTATAAAAAGAGCCAATGACATATTAAAACAGCTTAACACCGCTGATATAACAAAAAAGGCGAAAAAAATATCAATGCAATCTAAAGATGAAAACATTGATAAAGCGAAACAGATTAATATATTTACATCAAATGAAACACAAATAATAGACGATATAAAAAAAATGGATGTAATGAAACTTACGCCTATAGAAGCTCTTCAAACACTTCTTAATTTACAGAAAAAAGCTAAAGGGCTGTAGAATGGAGTTAAAATATGAGTATACATATTCTTGATAATGTTACAATAAATAAAATAGCCGCTGGAGAAGTAGTTGAGCGACCAAGTTCTGTTGTAAAAGAATTGGTAGAAAACTCAATAGATGCAGGGGCAAGCGCTGTTACTGTAGAAATTAAAGACGGTGGTACAACGCTTATAAAAATAACTGATAATGGCGGAGGAATAAGCCAAAATGATGTTGAAACAGCATTTTTAAGACACGCCACGAGCAAAATAAAAAGTATTGATGATTTAGAAAATGTAATGTCTTTGGGTTTTAGGGGTGAGGCTTTAGCCAGTATAGCGGCTGTATCGCAAATTGAAATGATTACTAAAACCAATGACAGCGAAATGGGCACTTTAATAGAAATAAGCGGAGGAAATGTTTTAAGTAAAATGCCTCTTGCCGCAAACACTGGTACTTCAATATCGGTTAAAAATTTATTTTTTAATGTGCCGGCAAGACGCAAGTTTTTAAAAAAACCTGCTACTGAAAGCAGCTATATATCAGATATAATAAATAAAATAGCTCTTGGACATACAGAAGTATCAATAAAATATATGAACAATTCAAATGTTATGCTGCACACAAGTGGAAACAATGATTTAAAAGCCGCGTTCTTTCAAATATATGGCAAAGATATATTGTCTCAAATGCTTGATATAGACATAAGTGAAAGCGGTATGCGTTTACATGGAATAATGGGAAAACCGCATTTATCAAGAAGTTCAAGAACATATGAAAACTTGTTTATAAACGGAAGATTTATAAAAAACGAGACTGTTTCAAGAGCTATTGAGGATGCTTATAAAACAAGGCTTATGATAGGTAAATTCCCTGTTTTTGCTTTAAATTTCAGTATTCCGCCGGATAGTTTGGATATAAATGTTCATCCAGCAAAATTAGAGGTTAGATTTAAAGATAATTATGCTGTTTACGACTTTATATATACAGCCGTTTTAGAGCTTTTTAAAGACAAAGTGCTTATACCAAAAGAAAATTGGGACAGCGGCAAAAAACAAAATGAAGCGACTAAAAGTTATAACAGCAATACAACAAAAACACAAAATAAAGAAAACGAAATAAAATCAGAACCAGAAAAAAGCTCTACAAAATATAGAGCGAGCAATTCTCCAAAATCAATAGACGAGCTTATGGAAATATATAAACAGAGCGAAAGCCAGAACACATTTAAGGGAACACATAAAATGGAGGAAAAAGAGTCGCCTTATATAAAGACAACAGAAGTAAAACAAGAAATGCTACCTTCTCACGATAAAACGTTTTTTAATAACTTTAAAATAATAGGGCAAATATTTTCTACATATTGGATTGTTGAACAAAATAACAGTATATTTCTTATAGACCAGCACGCCGCTCATGAAAGAGTGCTTTATGAAAAGTTTATGAGAGAGTTTAACCAAAGTTCTGTTTCAAAACAAATACTTTTAGAGCCTTACGAGCTTAAAGTTACTGATATTGAAATAGAAACAATAAACGACAATATAGAAATATTAGAAAAATTGGGTTTTGATATTGAAAAAACGGCTGATGAGAAGTATTTTATTAAAACAATGCCTTTTATATTTAAACAGCCAGAGACGTTAGAATTTTTTAATAACATTATTGACATATTACAGCAAAAAGAGATAAATTCTGTTGTTGATAACAAAATACTTTCTGTGGCTACAATGGCATGCAAAGCTGCTGTTAAGGCAAATGATAATTTAAATAT
Organism: uncultured Eubacteriales bacterium; assembly: GCA_949743655.1. Lineage (GTDB taxonomy): Bacteria > Bacillota > Clostridia > Lachnospirales > Anaerotignaceae > Neoanaerotignum_A. The sequence continues at coordinate 3,639 of CATJUP010000169.1, read as the reverse complement.
TAAAGAGGCTGAGGCTCTTGTTGAGGAGCTTTTAAAATTGGATAACCCTTTTAGCTGCCCTCATGGACGCCCAACTATAATAGAGCTTACTGAATATGAGCTTGAGAAAAAATTTAAAAGGATATAATAATTATGAAACCTCTTATTGTTATAGCCGGTCCTACGGCGTGTAAAAAAACAGCATCGTCTGTGGCTGTTGCAAAAAAAATATGCGGCGAAATTATATCAGCCGACTCAATGCAGGTATATAAGTACATGGACATAGGAACAGCTAAAATAAAAGAAGAAGAAAAAGAATGTATTCCTCATTATCTTATTGACGAGTTTATGCCTGATGAGGAGTTTAATGTAAAAATATTTCAGCAAAAAGCCGTTGAATATATCAATAAAATATACTCAAATGGCAATGTGCCTATAATAGTAGGCGGAACGGGTTTTTATATAAACTCTTTAGTTTACAATAATAATTTTATGGAAACTAATTTGGATATTAGACATAATATTGAGCTTGAGTATAAAAAGTATGGCACTGGATATTTATATAATAAACTTAAAGAAATTGATATTGAGTATGCACAAAATATTCATCCTAACAATGTAAAAAAAATTATACGAGCTATTGAGTTTTTTTATCAAAATGGCATAAAATTGTCACAGCATAATAAAGAACAGCATAAAAACAGAACTCCATATGACTTGTACTTTTTTGTACTTAATATGGACAGGCAAAAACTTTATGAAAGAATAAACAAACGTGTAGATATTATGATTGAAAATGGTCTTGTTGAAGAGGTAAAAAAACTTATGGATATGGGTTATTCGTCAAAACTTGTGTCAATGCAGGGTATAGGTTATAAAGAGCTTATTGACTATATAAATGGTTTAACAACACTTGATGAGGCTATTGAACTTATTAAAAAAGGCACAAGACACTTTGCAAAACGTCAATTAACATGGTTTAAAAATCAATGTGACGCTTTTTGGATTGATGTTACTGAAAAAGATGATTATGATATTGCCGAACAAATGATTAATTATATTACAAACAGGAGAATTAAATGAGTGACAGACTTAATAAATTTATAATTGATAATTTTGGTATTAATAAACAAGTGTTAAATTATGCTATTGAGTGTGAAAATGAGATTAATGACAAATTTTTGGAAATAGACAAAATTACTGAATACAATCAGCTTAAAGTTTTAAATGCTATGCAGAAAAATCGTTTAAGCGAGGTACATTTTACATCAACAACAGGATATGGGTATAACGATATTGGGCGCGACACAATAGAACAAATATATGCCGATGTTTTTAATACAGAGGCAGGTCTTGTACGCCCTCAGATAATATCTGGAACTCATGCGCTTACTGTGGCGTTATCTGGAAATTTAAGACCTGGTGACGAGATATTATCGCCTGTGGGTGTGCCTTATGACACATTACAGGGTGTTATAGGCATAAGAGATGAAAAAGGAAGCCTTAAAGAATATGGCGTTACATACAGACAAGTTGACATGGTAAACAACGATTTTGACTATGAGGGTATTAAAAAAGCCATAAATAGCAAAACAAAACTTGCTACAATACAAAGGTCAAAAGGATATGAGTGGAGAGAGTCATTGTCTGTTGAAAAAACAGCTAAACTTATTAAATTTATAAAAAGTATTAAACCAGAAATTATATGTATGGTTGATAATTGTTATTGTGAGTTTGTGGATTATAATGAACCTACTGAGTTTGGTGCTGATTTGGCTGTTGGTTCTCTTATAAAAAACCCTGGCGGCGGTCTTGCGCCTATAGGCGGATATATCGTTGGAAAAAAGGAATATGTTGAAAACGCCGCTGTAAGGCTTACATCACCGGGACTTGGTAAAGAAGTAGGCGCAAGTCTTGGAATGAACAGCACATTAATACAAGGGCTTTTTAATGCTCCTCAAGTGGTAAACGCAAGTCTTAAAGGCGCTGTGTTCGCCTCTAAAATATTTGAGGGGTTAGGGTTTAACGTTTTGCCTGTATGTGATGATAAGAGAGCTGATATTGTTCAGGCTATTGAGCTTAAAAGTGCTGAAAATGTAATAGCGTTTTGCCGTGGAATACAAAAAGGCGCTCCTGTAGACAGCTTTGTAGCGCCTGAGCCATGGGCTATGCCTGGTTATGACTGTGATGTAATAATGGCGGCAGGGGCTTTTGTTCAAGGCTCTTCTATAGAACTAAGCGCTGACGCACCTATAAAGCCGCCATATAATGTTTATATGCAGGGTGGCTTAAACTGGCACCACGCTAAAATAGGTATTATCATAGGTTTACAAAATATGGTTGACAGCGGACTTATTAGTTTAAACGAAAGGGGATATAAATGAAAAAGTTATTATTCGCTTTAGTGGCTATTATAACAGCTATATCAAGTAATGTGGCTTATTGTGAAACAGAAAAAACAACTACACCGGCAGAAGTACGTCTTACAACACGCATACCAAAAAACGCTCAAGAACCAACAATTCATGCTGAGTCGGCTATACTCATAGAAAAAAACACCGGATATGTTTTATATAATAAAGAGGCTGAAAAGGCAATGTATCCAGCAAGTACAACAAAAATAATGACTGCTATGGTGTTTCTTGACTATTTTGATGAGAATGAAATAGTAACAGTTGGAAATGAGGTTAGAGAGGTAAGTTTAGACTCAAGCAAAGCTGGACACTCACCACGAGAATCTATAACAGCTAAAAATCTTGTTAGAGGGCTTATGATACCAAGCGGAAATGACTCTGGTGTGGTTATTGCCTGCGCTGTGGCTAAAAAAATTAAAAATGATGATACACTCTCTCTTGAGGAAAGCGAGGAAATATTTGCTGAATTAATGAACAAAAAAGCTCAAGAAATAGGTTGTGTAAACACACATTTTGTAAATCCACATGGGTATCATGACGAAAATCATTATACATGTGCCTCTGACATGGCTAAAATATCAGTTAAGGCTATGGAAAATGCTCTGATAAGACAAATTGTTTCCGAAAAAGAGTTTTCAGGCGGCGGCTTAGAAGGTGTAGAAAAAGAAAGTGGAATGAGAGAAAGACAGTATAATTGGACAAGCCATAACTTGCTTATAACTAACTCCGATTATAATTATCCATATGCCAATGGAATTAAAACTGGTTTTACTGATGAGGCTGGCGACAGTGTAGTAGCTTCAGCTAAAAAGGATAATATTGAATTGATAGCTGTAATTTATAATTCTGATGACCCAAACAGGTGGATTGACGCTAAAGAACTTTTTGAGTACGGGTTTAATAATTTTGGTTATTTTACTTTAAACAAAAATGGAGACAGTGTGTCTACCGTAAATGTTGTTTATAATAAATCTGCTGATGATAATACTATTGATTTGTTAATAAAAGAAGATATAATTTTGTATATATCAAAAATTGAGTTAGGCGCTATAACGCCTAGTATAAATATTACTAATACAGAACTGCTTTACACAAAAGAAGAGCAAAAAGAGGGGGGGGCAATAACTTTAAAAGCGCCTATAGTTAAAGACACTGAAATAGGAAAAATCCAATATATATCCTCAGACGGAAGTGTTTTGGCGGAAACAAAGTTATATACATCAAAATATATTGGATTTTTCAATAT
>CATJUP010000168.1 GCA_949743655.1 uncultured Eubacteriales bacterium | reverse complement strand
TATCATATTTTTGTATAATATTAATTTTCCATTTAGATTTATCATGTTTCATTTCAATATATAAATCAGCCATTTCTCTTATTACATATCCATCTTTGTGGCGCGACAAACACATACATATCCAATCCAAAAATGATGATACAGATAAAACGGCATTATTAGGCAAAGTGTCACTGTCATTATCGCAAAAAAGTGTCCACAAATGACATTTTTTCTCTACATTAGCCACACTTCCTGTTATAATAAGTTTTTCACGCGCTCTTGTTAAAGCTACATAAAGCACTCTCATTTCCTCGGCTACACTCTCAGTTTTTATTTTATCGTTTATAACCTTTTTTGAAAGTGTTGTTTTTATAACTCTTTTATCAACATCTGTATAATCACAAGCTATACCCATATCTTTGTGCATAACAACAGGCTGTTTGGTGTCCTCCCTGTTAAAATTGCTGCCTGTTCCGCACAAGAAAACCACAGGATACTCCAAGCCCTTGCTTTTATGTATAGTAGTAATATTTACATAATCCAAGTCACTGTCAACAGAAGGTTTTCCGCCAAAATCCGAGCCAGTTTTCTGAAGTCTGTCAATATATCTTATAAAATTAAAAAGTCCTTTAAAATTGTTTTTCTCAAGCTCATAAGCCTTATCAACAAGCAGTGTAAGATTTGCCTGTCTTACAGCGCCATTATTTAATGCTCCAACATAATCGTAATGACCTGTGGTGTTATAAATATCCCATATAAGCTCACCAACAGATATATACGGCGCTGATAATTTCCATTTTTTTATTAAATCAAAAAACAAATTCAGTTTATCTTTTAAAATATTGTTTTCACCGAATTTGCTATACTCTTTAGCCGCAGAGTAAAAATCACTGTCTTTAAACATTCTTATTTTAAGCAGTTCATCATCTGTAATACCAAAATATGGCATTTTAAGCGATGCTATTAAAGGTATATCCTGCCTTGAGTTATCAATTACATTTAAAATACTTAAAACATCGGCTATTTCACTTCTCTCAAAATACTTATCACTTATTTCAGAATAAGCCGGTATACCATTTCTTTCAAAAACCTCAACGGCAATACTTCCCCAATTTTTAGCTTTACGCATTATTATTGATATATCCGAATATTTTAGAGCTCTAAACTCTTTTTTGTTTGTGTCATAAACATTAAATCCGCTGTAAAACAGTTCTTTTATTCTTTTTGCCACAAACTCCATTTCTGTCTCTATATCAGGTGTGTCATCATCTTTATCCGAGTTTTTTTCTATTATATTTAACTCAATATCACAATTATCGTTTGGTTCGTAGTCCATTCCTGGATACAGCCAAACATCCTCACTGTAATCAACTTCAGCAGTTTTTTTTGTCATTATTTGTTTAAATATAAAATTTATGCCATAAATTATTTCCTCTCGGCTTCTAAAGTTTTTAAAAAGATTTATTTTAACACTATCCCCCAAATCTTTATAAGAGTTATATTTGTCTATAAAAATATTTGGCTCCGCCTGACGAAATCTATATATGCTCTGTTTAACATCGCCTACCATAAAACGGTTATTCTCATTTTTCCCTCTTCCACTTACCGAAAACAATACAAGCTCCTGAACAGGGTTACTATCTTGATACTCATCAGTCATTACCTCGTAATATTTTTTTTGAATTTGGAGTGCCTCTATTGAAGGACAAAAACCTTCTTCTTTTTCCTCCACAAGTATTTTAAGCGCAAAATGCTCAAGGTCATTAAAATCAACTATATTTCTTTCTTTTTTAACATTAGCGTAATTTAAACAAAAATTGTTTACTATATCAACAAGTGCTTTTATTATGTAACCTGTCTTTTTAATATCGTCTTTTTCCGTTTCTATATCACTAAAAAAGAAATTGCTTTTTAAATAATCAATACCATTTTTTACATTGTTTCTAAGCTCTTTAATAATTTCAGCTTTCACTTTGTCGTCATCTTTTTTAGCTCTGCCTATGTTTACAAAATCAAAATCTGATATTAATTTGAAAAACTCACCTAATCCCTTAAAAAGCGAATTTTTTAAATTTAAAAGTTGAGTCATATCACTTGATAAAGCCTTGGCGTAACTTTCTGGACCATATTTAAGCGCTATATTAAGTGCTTTATCTGTATAGTTTATATACTCTTCAATATTGTTTTTACAGCTTTGTATTATATATTTTCCCCATATTGTGTTGTCAAAAATACAGTCAAAATTATATTTTTCCGCCGCCTCAATAAGAAATTTTTCTGGAAAAGGCATACTTTGTATAAAATTGTGTATTTTAAGTATTATATTTTTTAAACCGTTATCATCAACTTTTTCGCCAAAAATCTCAACTAAGTCCGTAAATTTTTTGTTGTCTTCATATGAATACTCGTTTTCAAAAATATCCTCAAGTACCGAACTTTTTATAATGGCACACTCATTTTCGTCAGCCACCCTAAAATCCGGGTCAATATCAAGTTTAGTATAATTCTCTCTTACTATTTTCATACAAAAAGAGTGTATTGTATTAATATCGGCATGATTAATAAGTGTAAGTTGTCTTAAAATATGTTCGTTGTTACTGTTTTCGGCTATATTTTCAAGAGCTTTTGTTATTCTCTCTTTCATTTCAGCCGCCGCCGCACTTGTAAATGTTACAATAAGCAAGTTGTCTATATCAATCTGTTTTTGGCTGTCTGTAATTATATTTATTATTCTTTCTACAAGCACAGCCGTTTTTCCGCTTCCTGCTGCTGCCGATACAAGTATATTTGCATTTTCTGTAGTTATAGCCTTTTTTTGTTCTAAAGTAAAACCCATTTTTACGCTCCCGCTGCTTGCTCTGTATTTGATATTTTAATTCTTCTGTTAATTGATATATATTCCGAAAAATATTTTAAAAATATATTAAAAGAATTATAACAGAAATTCTCAAAAAACGCTATTGAGAATATATCCTCCTCATCTATATTAAATATATATTTAACAGCAGCTTTTGAAAATATATCCGGAAACTGTCTTGGAAAACTCATTCTGTATTTATACAATATCTCAAAAAACTTTTTCTCATTTTCTTTAAAACCATAAACGTCATAAAGACAAACACTTAAAATATAAAAGTTTAATTTATCCCTTTTTTTAGCAAGCATTTGTATTGTATGGTGCATAGCCATTGTATTAAAAAACCGTCTTTTTCTCTCATCGTCCATATATTTAACGTATCTTTTAAAAAGATTGCTTCGGCAGTTTGTACCATAAAAGCTCTCTTTAGCGTCTATGGCACTAAATTCCGAAACAAGAGAAAAAAAAGAACTGCAAAATGTGTTTGTAAGCGCAAGTGATTTATCAACATAAATTTCACGCATATTATTTATATCTTCTAAAAATTGTGTTTTTTCCTCACTTATAATATCTAAAATTCTCATTAAATTCACACTCCTTAATAAGAATTTTAAACTATTATATATGCTTTAAACAAAAGTTTTCGTACACAAAATTATTTTATTTTTTAATCAAATAACACAAAAAAGCCCTTAAAGGGCTTTTTTATAGTAATATTAAAACTTATTTATATACAATTAAGTCGGTTAATGCAATAATAAAAAAATTAATATATTACTAAGCGAAATACTATAATTTAATTAATTGACTTTCCAAGCTCATAAGCCTTTAACAACTCTGGCTTACCCTCAATATCCCTAAGTGCCATTACACCACCGCAAAGAATTTTTCCAATACTTTTCCAGCCTAAATGTTTTTCAATACTGTCGTACCAATACAAACTTTCCTCAAATTCATATCCTTCAGCCGCCATTAAAAGAATGCTTTCTTTTATAGGGTTTTTATAATCACAATTACACTCTGCTACAGCAAATAACCTGTCAAAAGCCGTTTTAAGTTGTCCGCTTATTGTCCAGTAATATAATGGCGTTGCCAATACAACTATATCAGCTTTTTTATACACACTATAAATTTTATCCATATCATCTTTTTGAACACATGGACTGTCATAATCTTTTCCGCCTCCAAAACATCCCTTACAGCCGTTAATGTTCATACTGTCCAATAAAAATTCGGTAACTGTGTTACCCACCTCATTCGCTCCTTTTGTAAACTCTTTTACAAGCGCTGATGTATTGCCATTTTTTCGTGGACTTCCATTTAAAATAATAATTTTTTTACTCATACTTTGCCTCCTACTAAATAGTTTGAGAAATATATTTTTTAATGATATAATAATATCAATAATTTTATTAAATTCAAGTACGCACATTTATGTAATATACTATAGTTAATAACACATACTTACTAAAAGGAAAGTTTAAAATGTATAATCGCTGTATATCAAAAGAAAGTATTAATTCAACGGGTTTTATGTATACACTATCACTTATAAACGGAAAATATAAAATGACAATACTTTATACTTTAATGGAATTTGGTATTGTTAGATTTAACGAAATGAAAAAATATATTGGCAATATTTCATATAAGACCCTAAGTTTAACTTTAAAAGAATTAGAAACTGACCAGCTAATAAACAGAAAAGAATACCCTCAAATTCCGCCAAAGGTGGAATATAGCTTAACAGAACGAGGGAAGTCTTTAATACCTATTTTAGATAAAATGTGTGAATGGGGCGATGAAAACAGAATAAAATAGACTGCCATTTAAAAGTAACAGCAGTCTATTATTTTTTAAATATCTTTTTCCCACGGCTTAATATCTAAATAAACAGGTAACCCATTTTTAAATGGAACATTTACCTCACCCATAATAAGAGGTTTTAAATAGTTCATTCCCTCTTGTGATATATTGTTTTTGTCACTGTTCATAAATTCTTCCGGAACTTTCTTTTCTTTGTTAGCTACAAGAGATATATCAACGCTATAAAAATCTAAGCCATATTCTCCCTCTTTTCTTTTATTTGCAATCATAACACCGCTTGTACATTCATAAGCCGCCTGTACAGCTTTTTCTCCTGTTTTAAAACTCTCGTCTATATCTGTAAATGAAAGACAATGTGCTGCACATCTTTGAAGAACATTTATTTCAACCGCTCTTACTTTTGTGTTGAGTTTTGTTTTAATATAGTCAGCAACTATACTTGCTGCTCCGCCCAACTGACCATGACCAAAAACGTCTTTTTGCTCCGACTCTGATATAAGTTTTCCCGACTCAAAACGTATGCCCTCCGAAACAGCTATTACGATTTGTTTTTTGTATTTTTGCACATTTTTTATATCCTCAATAAGTTTTTCATAGCTAAATGGGTTTTCTGGCAAATATATAATATCAACTAAATTTTTGCCGTTCTCATTGGCAAGTCCCGCCGAAAGAGTAAGCCAGCCAGAATTTCTTCCCATTAT
>CATJUP010000167.1 GCA_949743655.1 uncultured Eubacteriales bacterium | reverse complement strand
TAATATTTACCATTTTATCATAAGCATTACTGTATTTCAACGATAATTATTTTGAGTTTTTATAAAGTTTACAAATCAAGATTTAATTTTTTCTTGAAATAAGGTAATTTTAATAGTAATATTATAACAAACACTGTTGTAAAGTATATAGTATGAATTGGAGGTTTATATATATGAAAAATACCAGTGCTCTTAAAGTTCTTGTTGTATCATCAGAATGCGCGCCTTTTGCTAAGTCTGGAGGTCTTGGTGATGTTATAGGTTCACTTCCGGCGGTTTTAAAGGCTAAAGGTGTTGATGTAAGAGTTGTTATACCTAAATATAAAAATATAAAAAATGAGCACTTCATTGGTATAGATTATATTGGAAGTTTTGAGACACATCTTTCGTGGAGAAGACAGACAGCCGGAGTATTATTTAAAAAAGAGCCTATAAAAACATATTTTATAGAAAATGATTATTATTTTGGGCGCGATGGATTTTATGGATATTATGACGATGCTGAAAGATTTGCGTTTTTTTGCCGCGCTGTGCTTGAAATGCTTCAGTTTATAGACTTTTTTCCTGATGTTATACACTGTAATGACTGGCAAACAGGACCTGTGTGTATAATGCTTAAAGAGATTTTTAGCAGATTTACAGCTTATAAAAATATTAAAACACTTTACACAATACACAATCTTCAGTATCAAGGCACATTCCCTCGTGAGGTTATGGAAATGCTTGAGCTGCCGGATTATTGTTACAGTAGTATGGAGTTTTATGGACAAATAAGTTTTATGAAATCGGGGCTTGTGTATGCTAACGCTATAAGCACTGTTAGCAACACTTACGCTAATGAAATCAAAACTTTTCAGTACGGTTATGGGCTTGACGGCGTTTTAAGGTATAGAGAAGACAGGCTTTTTGGAATATTAAATGGAATAAATTATGTTGATAATAATCCAGAGACAGATGAGCGTATATTTGAAAATTATAGCATTGATACAATAGAAAAAAAGAAAATAAATAAAACAAAACTTCAAGAACAGCTTGGGCTTGATGTTGCTGATATTCCTTTAATGGGTTTGGTTTCAAGGCTGGCTAATCAAAAAGGGCTTGACCTTGTTGCTTGGATTGCAGAAGAAATTCTTAGCCGTGATGTTCAGTTTGTTATACTTGGCACAGGTGAAAGACAGCTTGAAGAATTTTTTAGAGGGCTTGAGCTTAGACATAAAGGTCGTGTAAGTGCTAATATTAGGTTTGATGACACACTTGCCCAAAGAATTTATGCTGGTAGCGATATGTTTATTATGCCTTCACGGTTTGAGCCTTGCGGTCTTGGGCAAATGTTTTCTTTAAGGTACGGTACAATACCTGTTGTACGCAAAACGGGAGGTCTTTCTGATACAGTTGATAGATATAACCCAAAAACAATGCGCGGAAATGGTTTTGTGTTTGAAACTTATACTGCTGATGGGCTTATGTGGGCGCTTGATGAGGCTTTGGGTGTTTATTACAGCGGAAGCTGGGACAGTGTTGTTAAAAATGCTATGAAATCGAACAACTCGTGGGAAACATCGGCACAAAAATATATTGATTTGTATAATAAAATTTTGAATGAATACTAAAAATTTTAAAATATAATTTAATATTTTAATGAGACTCAAGCAAATGCTTGAGTCTTTTTGTATAACGAAAAGGCGATTGTTTAGAAACAATCGCCTGTAGTTTTAATTTTTTAATCAATAGAGTTTACAGCTTTAGTGTCTTCTTTAGATGACATAGATGTTTTTAATAAAACTGGTGTAAACAGTGTGGCACCAACAACTGCTATTACTATTGCTGGAAAAGCCTCAGAAGATATAATTCCAGCGTCAATACCTTTCTGTGCTGCCATAAAAGCAACTTCACCTCTGGCAACCATACCTATACCCACATTTAAAGACTCTTTTGATGTAAGACCAAACATTTTAGCGCCTAATCCGCAGCCTATTACTTTTGAAAGTATTGCTATTATTAAAAGTATTAAAGTAAAGGATATTATGCCTGAGTTAATTCCAGATATATCTGTGCCTATGCCTATGCTTGCAAAAAATACAGGTGAGAAAAACACATATGACGCAACTGTCGTTTTTTTAGCCAATGTTTTTCTTGTGGTAGCTATGTTGCAAAGAACAAGACCAGATATATATGCTCCTGTAATGTCAGCCACACCAAAATATTTTTCGGCAACATAAGACATTATAAAACAGAATGAAAGACCCCAAACCGCCACACGTCTGCTATGACCATGATGTATGTCAATAAGTTTAAAGAATATATTAGCAAAATATCCTATTACACATGAGAAACCAAAAAACAGTAATATTTTTACAATTACACCAAATAAATTAGCATTAGCTCCGCTTAAACTTGTTACTAAAGAAAGCATTACTATGCCAATAATATCATCTATAAGCGCCGCGCCTATAATTGTGTTTCCAACACGGCTATTAATCTGACCCATTTCGGTTAGTGTTTCAACAGTTATACTTACAGATGTAGCAGCGAATATAACGCCTACAAATGATGCGCTTAAAATGCTTTGTGTATCAAATCCGTTTGAGTAAAAAATATAATAAGCGCCGCCGCAAAGTACAAAAGGAACTATTATTCCAGCCATAGCCACTATTAAACACGTTAAACCGCTTTTTTTAAGCTCTTTTATGTTAGTGTCAAGACCGGCTATAAACATAAGCATTATTACGCCTATTTCGGCTGTTTTTGATAAGAAATCTGTTTTAGCCACAATTCCTAAACAGCTTGGTCCCAATATTATTCCAGCTAAAAGCGCGCCAACAACTTGTGGAAGATGAACTTTTTCTGTTAAAAGACCAAATGCTTTTGTTGATAGAAGTATAACAGCTAATATAATAAGAAAATCGTAATTAATCATTTTTAAAATCCTCCTTGCTAATTTTATATAAATTTAGTTAAAATATGTTTTTGTTTTAAGCAAAGTGAATTATAGTATTAAGTGTTTTATTTGTCAAATAATTTAATAAAAAATATTGCAAAAAAATATTAATAATTTTTATATAAAAATTATACAAAAGAATAATTAAATTTTGGACATTCAATTCTGTATACAAAATACGACAGACATATTTTAATTTGTATATATTAAAAATGTTGATATTTAAAGTAATTTTAATTTTTAAAACAGCATTAATTTAGTAATAATATACAAAAATTAAAATTATATTAAATTACAAGTGTTTTGTATAATTTTTTTATAACAGTGTTTAAAACAGTACTAATTAATAAATAATAATGCCAAAATATTCACATTAATTTTATTATAACTATTTGTTAAAATCTGAAAATGATATATCCTCATATATAAATTTATTTATCATTTGAGCCGCTTTGTCAATATCGTATACATAGTACCATATACCGTCTATTTTACCGCCGGTAAATTCTATATACTCATTTGGAATTTTATCATTTTGTATATATGGGTCTTTGGTTATAACAACTGAAGCTAATTTTATAATTTCGTCAGTGCTAAGAGATGTTGTAACATATGGTATAAGCTGTGATATTATTTGAGGATAATTAAATATAGGCTTTTGCTTTATATTATTAAATATTGTTTTTATAATTTTTTGCTGTCTGTCAATTCTTGCGCTGTCATTGTCGTTTTTTCTTATTCTTGAATAACAAAGAGCTTGCCTGCCATTTATGTGTACAATACCACTTTTATTTATTTTATCATTTTCGTTACCTATAATACGATTAAACTCATTAAGCTCATTTTCGGATATTTCTATATCTATACCACCTAAAGTATCAACTATTTTTATGAGCTGTTCAAAATTAAGAGTTATAAAATCGGTTATATCAAGTTTAAAATTAGTATTAAGCGTTTTAATAGCAAGTTCTGCACCGCCATAAGAGTAGGCATGACATATTTTTGTATTTTTATGTTCAGGCACATTTATATATGTGTCTCTGGCTATGTTTATAATTTTTATGCTTCCGGTTTCAGTATTTATTGACGCTATTATTATTGTATCCGAGCGACCTGTGGATTGGTCTGAGTCTATGCCAAAAATAGCTATATTTTTGATTGGCTCATTTTGTTTAACGGGTTTTAAAGCATTTAAGTTATTTGTATTTAATTTTTGTTTGTTTATACTTTTAAACATAAAAGCAAAACTTAAAGTAAATACAGCAAAAAACACTAAAACAAGTGAAGATATAATTAAAATTATTTTTAAAAATGGTTTTTTATAGTTCATTAATATTTCTCCTTAATTTTTATATTTATGTACATTTTTAAGTTATATTATTATGTGCCTTAAACACTGCTTTTAGAAATGACAAAATAAATAAATAAAAAAATTGATAATATTTTTTTGGTATGGTAAAATATTTTAGTTAGTAATTTATTATCATTCATTTATGTTGGGAGTAATATTAAAATGGTATCTAAAAGAAATGACATTCGTAATGTAGCTATTATAGCCCATGTAGATCATGGCAAAACAACTCTTGTGGATGAGCTGCTTAAACAAAGCGGAACATTCCGTACAAATCAAGTAGTACAAGAAAGAGTTATGGACTCTGGAGATATAGAAAGAGAAAGAGGAATAACAATACTTTCCAAAAATACATCTGTACATTACAATGGTGTAAAAATCAATATTGTGGACACGCCAGGGCATGCCGATTTTGGCGGGGAAGTGGAGCGTGTACTTAAAATGGTAAATGGTGTAGTGCTTGTTGTAGACGCTTTTGAAGGACCTATGCCTCAAACAAGATTTGTGCTTAGAAAAGCTCTTGAGCTTGCGCTGCCGGTTGTGGTATGTGTAAACAAAATGGATAGACCAGAGGCAAGATGCAAAGATGTTGTGGACGAGGTTTTGGAGCTTTTTATGGAACTTGAGGCAAGTGACGAGCAGCTTGACTCGCCTTTTGTTTTTGCCTCGGCAAGAAATGGTGTAGCTACACTTGACCCAGATACACCAGGTACTGACATGAAGTGCCTTTTTGAAACTATAATAGAACATATTCCAGCACCAGAAGGAGACGCTGACGCGCCTTTACAGGAACTTATAACAACAATAGATTATAGCGAATATGTTGGAAGGATAGGTATAGGAAAAATAGAAAACGGCACAATACATGTAAATGATGAGTGTGTAATTGTAAATATACACAATCCAGATAAAAATGACAAAGTAAAAATAAGCAAACTTTATGTTTATGAGGGGCTTGAAAGAGTTGAGGTTAAAGAGGCGTCTTATGGCTCTATAGTTGCTATATCGGGAATATCAGACATTCATATAGGAGACACTATATGCTCTTTGGATAACCAAACTCCTCTTGACTTTGTAAAAATATCAGAGCCTACAATATCAATGAATTTTTCGGTAAACGACAGTCCTTTTGCTGGAACAGAAGGTAAATATGTAACAAGCAGGCATTTAAGGGACAGGCTTTATAAAGAGCTTAATACTGACGTAAGTTTAAGAGTTGAAGACACTGAAACAACAGAGGCGTTTAAAGTATCTGGAAGAGGAGAGCTTCACCTTTCAATACTCATAGAGACTATGCGCCGTGAGGGATTTGAGTTTCAAGTAGCTAAACCTCAAGTTCTTTTTAAACAAATAGAAGGCGAAAGATGTGAACCTATAGAGAATGTTTATATAGACGTTCCAGAAGAGTTTGTAGGGAGTGTTATAGAAAAACTTGGTTCACGAAAAGGGGAGCTTACAGATATGCACCCATCAAACGGCGGATACACAAGGCTTGTATTCTCTATACCAGCAAGGGGACTTATAGGCTATAAAAGTGAGTTTTTAACAGACACAAAAGGAAATGGAATAATGAACTCGGTATTTTCGGGATATGAGCCTTATAAAGGAGAAATAGCCAAACGCTCCCAAGGTTCGCTTATAGCTTTTGAAGACGGAGACGCTGTGGCTTATGGTCTTTTTAATGCCCAAGATAGAGGAAGTCTTTTTATAGGTGCGGGCGTAAAGGTTTACGCTGGAATGGTTGTTGGTAAAAACTCAAGAGCGGACGATATGGAAGTAAACGTTTGCAAAAAGAAACAGCTTACTAATATGCGTACATCGGCGTCTGATGAGGCATTAAAACTTGTTCCACCTATTGATATGAGTCTTGAACAGTGTCTTGAATTTATAGCTGATGACGAGCTTGTTGAAGTTACGCCTAAAAGTCTTAGAATGAGAAAGAAAATACTTGACTCTCAACAGCGTAAAAAAGCTAAAAACCGTGCTCAGCAAATGGATAATTGATATTAATGAGGTTATAAAATGGAAGAAAGAAAAAAAGGCGGTTCATTTATTAAACAAGCGGCTATATTAGCCGCAGCAAGTATGATTGTGCGTTTTATAGGGTTTCTTTACCGCGTACCTATGACGGCTATAATAGGCGATACGGGAAACGCTATATATTCCGCCGGATATCAAGTATATAATTTTCTGCTTATTCTTTCTTCCGCAGGTCTTCCGGCGGCAATAGGCAAAATGGTATCTGAAAGGCTCGCGCTTAAACAGTACACTAACGCCCATAAAGTTTTTAAAGTGTCTATGCTCTTTGCGGCTGCAATGGGATTTTTGTTTATGCTGCTATTGGCTATTTTGGCAAAACCTGTGGCTGTAAACATATGTAAAATACCAGACGCTTATTATACTCTTTTGTCTTTGGCACCTACAATATTTATAGTTGGCATTATGTCAGTTTTTAGGGGCTACTTTCAAGGAATGAACAATATGGTTCCAACCGCGTTTTCACAAATAGTTGAACAGATATTTAATGCTGTTTTTAGTGTGCTTTTGGCGTATATTTTAATAGATAAATCTATTGCGCTAAGTGCGGCGGGAGGAACAGCAGGCACAGGCATAGGGGCTTTAGCGGGGCTTATAGTTATGCTATTTGTTTATATAGTTAATTACGGTCCTATAAAAAAGCGTACACGCCGCAAAAATAACAAATATAAAATTGAGTCATCAAAACGTATATTAAGAATACTTCTTTCAACAGCCATACCTATAATATTGGGTACGGCCATTTATAGTATAACAAATCTTGTGGATATGTCTATGGTAATGTCAAGGTTGCTAAAATCCGGCGCTTTTACAAATCAAGAGGCTGAGGTGCTTTTTGGTCAATTACAGGGTAAATATGTTGTTTTAACAACATTGCCTGTAGCTATATCCACTTCTATAGCCACAGCGTCAGTACCTAATATAGCGGCGTCTATGGCTGTTAAAGACAAAAAAGCAGTTGAAAGAAAAATAAATATGGCTATAAAAATATCAATGATAATATCAGTTCCAGCAGCAATAGGAATGGCTGTTTTGGCTGACCAAATACTGCTTATGCTGTTTCCAACAGTGCCAGAGGGTGGCAGTCTTTTAAGAATAGGTTCTATATCAATAATATTTTTGGCACTTTCACAAATAGTTACAGGTACTTTACAAGGTATAGGCTGTGTAAAAATACCGGCGTTAAACGCTTTTTTGGGCGCTATTGTAAAAATAATTTTTAATTATATTTTAATAGTAATACCAGTGATAAATGTAAAAGGTGCCGTTATATCAACAATAGCGTGTTATTTAGTAGCATCACTTTTAAATTTATACTCACTTAAATGTATTACGCGAATGCGTTTAAGGCTTATGGATTTACTTTTTAAGCCTTTGTTCGCTTCTTTAATTATGGGTGTTATTTGCTTTTTATCATATAAGGGCATATTTATTGTTTTAAAGAACAACATTGTAGCTACTATTTTTTCAGTATTATTAAGTATGTTTGTTTATTTTTTTGTAATGCTATTTATAAAAGGTATACTTAAAGAAGACATATACATGCTTCCAGCAGGCGGAAAAATAGTATATTTATGTGAAAAATTATATTTATTATAATTTTTGAATAAAACGTAAAACTTATGTCAATAATATCCTTTGAAAGAAGGGGATATTATGCGCCGATATTTATTAATACCTTCAATAATAGCGCTGTGTGTTGTTTCGGGATTTTTAGGATACAATATGGCTGTAAAAGAGGTTAAAAATTACAACGTTAATAATGTTAGTAAAGAACAGTATATAGAAGATAGTGACGATAAAACGCCTGTTTTGGCTATGCCAAACAAAATTGAGCCATCAACTAAAATGGTATACCAATACTACTATGCAGATAAAGGTGCTACAAAAGTCTTAGAGGACGAGCCGCCATATTTTATGATTGGTCTTACATTTAATGATATGGTAAAATATTATGATAAATGGGATATAGTGTCTTTTTCACCAAGTGAAGTTGTAATGAAAAAAACTGTTTATGGTGATGACGAAAAAAAATATATAATTGGTGAGAAGAATGGTTATATAGCTGTATTTTTTGATGAAAATGGACTAAAAGGAAATATAAAAGAGATAACATCTATAAATATAAATGGTTTAAGTGATTATGAAAAAGACAAACTTAAAAACGGCTTTTCTGTTTCGGGAGATTACAGTTTGAACAGAGTACTTGAAAGTTATAGCAGTTAGTTATTTTTTCCTTAAAAACCGTTGTTTTATTTAGGAAAAACGCAGTTTTTCCGTTAAAGTTTTTGTCAAACTTTAAGTGCCGCAAAAGCTCTGCGGGCACGAACGAAGTGAGTGAATTTCCGCTTTAGCGGAAATCACTTGAAAATTCAAAAAGTTTGCTGGTGTGGGCTGAGTCCACAAATATTGAAATAAAACAAAAATTAGACTATCATTATTTGTGATAGTCTTTTAATTTTGACTAAAATTAGTTTAAATTTAAGAGATTAAAAATTTGTTTTTTTAGGTAATAAATTTTTATTGACATAAATATAGTTTTATAGTAAAATCATTTTCCATAATAAGTTTTTAATTAATAATGTAAGTAACTAAATCACAGTTAGTTTTAAGTGATTTTTTAGGGGGGGGGGATTTTTGATGCGAAAGGATGATGATTATTTAAACTATCTTGTAAGAAGTTA
>CATJUP010000166.1 GCA_949743655.1 uncultured Eubacteriales bacterium | reverse complement strand
ATTGGTACGATAATAAACGCGATAGCTATAATATTTGGTTCATTTTTAGGGCTTTTTATAAAAGGTGGAATGAAACCAAGGTACAAGGAAATACTTATGAGTGTGTTAGGGCTATCGGTTGTTTTTATAGGTATGTCAACAGCTTTGGGAGGAATGCTTAAAGACGAGGCTAAACCGGTGTTGTATATAGTAAGCCTTGTTATAGGTTCGGTTATAGGTGAAACACTTAAAATAGAGGATAAATTAGAGAATTTTGGAAATTTTATAGAGTCTGTTACAAAATCAAATGGAGGGAATATATCTCAAGGTTTTGTTACAGGAAGTCTTACTTTTTGTGTGGGAACAATGGCTGTTATAGGTTCGATAGAAAGCGGAATACAAGGCGTGCATACAACGCTTTTTACAAAAGCGGTTATAGACGGCACAATGTCGCTTGTTTTTGCCTCAACATTGGGAGTAGGTGTTATATTATCGGCGTTTTCTGTATTTGTTTATCAAGGAACGCTTACAATATTTGCATCTTTAATACAACCATATTTTACAAATGAAATGCTTACAGAAATATCAATAGTGGGTGGAATAATGATTACGGCTATAGGTTTTAACACACTTAATATTAAAAAGTTTAAAGTTGGAAATATGCTTCCGGCAATAGCTGTGCCGATTATTTATTATTTACCGCCAGTTACACAGTTTTTTAAAACTATATACTCATTTATGGGCTAAATTGTGAGAGTATTTTTATAGTGTGGCTCTGTTTGTTATACAATGAAAAACTTGCGCTGTAAAAAAATGGTAACAAAATAAATAGCTTAGTAAACTAAGTTTTCGTTTAAAAGTTATTTTTCGATAAAATGGGGCAACACTAATTTTTGTTATTATGGTGATACATTATGAAAACAAATGCCATGCGTATTTTAGACGCTGGAAAAATAGAATATACTACAGCCGAGTATGAGTATGACGAAAACGACCTTTCGGGAGTAAAAGTGGCTAAAAGCCTTAATATGCCAGAAGAACAGTTATTTAAAACTCTTGTTACAAAAGGCGACAAAACTGGGCATACTGTTTTTTGCATACCAGTAAATGAGAAGCTTGACTTAAAAAAGGCGGCTGTCGTGTCTAAAAATAAAAAAATTGAAATGCTTAATGTAAAAGAACTTTTGCCTGTAACGGGGTATATAAGAGGCGGATGTTCGCCAATAGGTATGAAGAAAAAATTTGTTACTTTTATTGACGAGACAGCGGAGCTTTTTGATAAAATAGGTGTAAGTGCTGGCATTAGAGGATGTCAAATTTTAATTGAGCCAAACGAGCTGGCAAGATTTATTGAGGCTGAGTTTGTTGACTTAACAGATAGAGGATAAAATTTTATATAATTTTTGTGCATTTTATTTTTCGTTTTTATAAATCTAAGCACCGGCGATTTCATTAACTGCGGCTTGAATATGAAAGTTGGTTTTGATAGAATTAGTGTGTCAAATCGGTATTTGGAGGTATTAGATATGAAAAAATACGAGTATGTAAATGTCAAGATTTCAAAGTTTGCAGGCTCAAAATCAGAAGGTCATAGAGCAATTATTGCTGAATATGCCTCAAAAGGGTATAGGTATGTTGGCTTTATTCCAACAGACATAGCTGAATATGGAAAAATAAAAAATATGGATTTGGTTTTTGAAATTGATTGTTAGGTTTAGTTGTTAAACAGTTACATGTTATGGATAGCTGACAATTTGGTATTTTGACTAAAATTAAACATGAAAGATAAAAGGTATAGTGTTTAAAGTTTTAATTTTTTAGGAGGAGCTCTTATGGAAAAAGAAAAAATGAGCTGTATTGACTGCTATAAAATATCTTGTGACAGTAATAATTTTGATTATCCAGAATTTTGTCAGACAGTTAAGTATAAGGATATTGTTGACGAGGCAGTTGAGCTTTTTAAAAATGATGAGGAAAATAAAAAAATAGCCTTAGCGGCGGCGCAAATAGAAGGCAATTTTTATTGCAAACTTACAAGAGTTGAGGAAACGGTAAAATTTGCTGAAAAAATAGGGGCAAAAAAAATTGGTATAGCTACTTGTGTTGGTACAATAGCCGAAGCAAGAGTGTTTGCCAAAATATTGCGTAAAAATGGTTTTGATGTATCTGGAGAGGCTTGCAAAGTTGGTAACAGAGATAAAACAGAAATAGGAATAGAAGAAAGTGACAAAGTAAGACCAAATTGCAGAGAGGCTATGTGCAACCCTATATTACAGGCTAAAATATTAAACGTTGAGAAAACAGATTTAAATGTTGTTATGGGACTTTGTGTTGGGCATGACTCTTTATTTATAAAATACAGTGACGCTCCTGTTACTGTGTTATTTACAAAAGACAGGGTTACAGGGCATAACGCTGTTGTTCCTCTTCATCTTTCGGAGAGCTACTATAAAAAATTACTTTAAATATATAAGTGCTTTTGGATTGATACAGTATTATTATAAACAGGTTTAAATAAAAATCCGTGAGGAATAAATTCCTCACGGATATATTACGCGAAAGAGGTTAAATTTTGTTATTTAGATTTTAGCAGGTTTGGCAGCAGTTTCCGTTTGTAGGTGTTTCGTCAGAAGATGTGTCACAGCATGGTCTATAGTTAGCTTGCGGAGCAAAAAGGTCTGTAGGGAAACCAAGGCTGTCGAAGAAATCGCAAGGGTCTACTGTGTTTGAAAGTTCTGAACATTCGCAAGGCATGCAGTTGCCGTAAGAATTTACAGACATATTTGAGAGTCTTAAAAGTTTAATTACGGCGAAAAGTCCTATAGTAACGTCAACAGCTATTGGAGCAAGTGCAGGACAGTTGTTTTCACAGCCGCAGTTATTGTTGCAGTTGTTGCAGTTGTTATTGCAGCCACAGTTGTTGTTGCATGTGTTGCAGTTATTGTTGCAGCCGCAGCCATTATTGCAACCGCAGTTGTTGTTACAGCCACAAGTATTGCAGCCGCAAGTGCAAGGATACCTAAGTGATGCGGCTAAATTCATAGCGCTTGCCTCTACTGATACAAATGGACCGTTTGTTGTGATTTTGTTATAAAGCTCATTAAATGCTGATACGCATATATCTTCGCCGCCAAAAAGTGACACTGTTGTTGTATATGAGTTGCAGGCTGGCACACAGCTTATTTCGTTGTTGTCTGAGTTAAAATATTTTACTCTATAGCTAAATACAAATCTAAGATTAACATCGAAAAAGCCTTTTTTGAAAGCGCTTTTAGTTTTGTTTAATACGTGCATGCCTTTTATACAAAAGTCGTCAACTGTTACAGATACAGCGTTTTGTGGTGGAATTAAAGGTTCACCGCTGCAAGTAGCGCGTAAATTTGTGCCACATGAGTTGTTGCTGCATGAAGTGTTGTTTTGGTAGTTATTGCAGTTTACAGGAGAGTTATCAGCTTTAGATGAGCCTATTTCATCTGGTGTAAGGCAGACCTGAAGTCTGCACTGGTCAAATATTTTTGGTACAGTTATACATTCCAATTTTGGCTGAAAAGCCGGACAGTTGTTACATAAATCGATGTTTGCCATAATTTTTTCCTCCTTTTGATGTAGAACAAATGCTGTTCTGATAATATAGTATGACAAACTGTCCAAATGGTGATTATGTTATTTTTAAAATTATTATTTTAGGGAGAAATATTTTGGAGAACATTATAAAAACTATAACAAACAATGGTTATGCGGAAATAGTTGAGAAAAAATCTAAATTTATAACAAATGTTAGCCCTGCCAAAACTGAGGAGGAAGCTAAAACCTTTATAGAGGATATTAAGAAAAAGTATTATGACGCGCGTCATAATGTTTTTGCTTATAATATTGGTGATATAAAACGTTTTAGTGATGACGGAGAGCCACAGGGGACAGCAGGCATGCCGACACTTAATGTTATTTTAAATGAGGACATAAAAAATATTGTTGTTGTTACAACAAGATATTTTGGCGGTATATTGCTTGGAAAAGGCGGGCTTGTAAGGGCTTACACATCGGCGGCTAAAGAGGGTATTAAAAATGCGGGAGTAAGTGAAATAGGCATTTACAGTAAAATTATAATTAAATGTCCTTATACTTTAAGCGGTAAAATTGAATATGAACTTAGACAAGGTGAATATTTTGTTGAAAATACTGAGTTTACGGATGAGGTAAAATTTACGGTATTTGTTGAGAATAGTTTTTCGGAAAAATTTAAAAATATTATAAAAGATATAACTTCAGCGGCGGCAGATGTAAATGAAATTGAAATTTTAAGAGGAACTTGTACTTTAGAGGGTTTTAAAAAATATTAGGAGCTTGTATTGAAACATTAAAAATGCTAAAATATTGTCTAATAAAAATTAAGGGGGATTATAAAAATGTCTGGACATTCAAAATTTGCAAATATTAAACATAAAAAAGAAAAAAATGACGCGGCTAAGGGAAAAATATTTACAATGCTTGGAAGAGAAATAGCGGTAGCTGTAAAAGCGGGAGGTCCTGACCCGAATAATAACGGAAAGTTAAGGGATGTAATAGCTAAAGCTAAATCTAACAATATGCCTAACGATACTATTGAAAGAAGTATTAAAAAAGCGGCTGGTCCTGGAGATGGTGTTGAATACGAAAACATAACATATGAGGGATATGGTCCAAATGGTGTGGCTATTATTGTTGAGGTGCTTACAGATAACAGAAACAGAGCGGCGGCTAATGTAAGAAATGCTTTTACAAAAGGCGGCGGAAATATGGGAACAAGCGGCTGTGTTTCTTTTATGTTTGACGATAAGGGATTAATTGTTATAGACAAAGAAGAAGTGGAAATGGATGAGGACGAGCTTATGATGCTCGTTATAGATGCCGGAGCTGAAGATTTTGCGGTTGAGGAGGACAGTTATGAGATAACGACTTCTCCAGATGATTTTTCGGCTGTAAGAGAGGCGATTGAAAAAGAAAACATACCTATGGCTTCGGCTGAAATGACAAAAATACCTCAAACATATACAACACTTACAAACGAAGATGATATAAAGAAAATTAACAAACTTTTGGATATGCTTGATGATGATGACGATGTTCAAAATGTGTATAACAACTGGGATGAATAACTAAAAAAGATACCGGCTTATAGTTTGGAGACAAAAAACAAGCCGGTTTTTTAGCAAAAAAAACATGTAAACTGCCATTTAAAAATAAAAAGTTATTTGAAATAAACCGAAAAATTTTATAAAAGTGTTTTTATATATTTTGCCATGCTTAATATCATGGCTTTTAATTTTGGCTTGAAAAACTTATAATTTTTATGTATTATTAATATGAGTAAAAAAATTTTTAGTTTAGTGTTTATTTTTATGGTTAAGGGGTGTTTTAAATGAAATTTATTGATTTTCCAGAAATAAGTTTTCCTGTGCAGGGTATTGAGGATGTACCTATGCCAAAAATGGTAAGAATACGCGAAAAGTATGAAGATGATAAAATTGATGATATTAAAGCACATATTATAAAAGAGCTTGACAATGTTGATATTGACAGACAAGCGCTTAAAGGTAAATCTATAGCTATAACTGTTGGCAGCAGGGGAATACCAAGTCTTGCGCTTATGATAAAAACATTATGTGATAAACTTAAAGAATGGGGCGCAAAGCCTTTTATTATACCGGCTATGGGAAGTCATGGCGGTGGTTGTGTAGAGGGTAATCTTGAGGTTATAAACGGATATGGTATTACAGAAGAAGCCATGGGTGTACCTATAAAGGCATCAATGGAAGTTAAACTTGTGGGTCAAATTGACGATGATGTTAAAACGCCTATTTATTGTGATAAATACGCCGCTGAGGCAGACGGTATTATACTTTTTAACAAAGTAAAACCCCATACTGATTTTAAAGGTTATCATGAAAGTGGTATTTGCAAAATGATTGCTATAGGTATAGCTAAACATATAGGCTGCTCGTGGTTTCACAAACAAGGCTTTGACACTTTTGGAGAAAGAATACCTATGGTAGCTAAAGAGTTTTTAAATAAAATGAATGTAATAATGGGAATAGGTGTTGTTCAAAACGCGTATGATGAGATTTCTGAAATAATGGCGTTTAACAAACAAAATATTATGGAAGGCGACCACAAAATGCTTGAAATAGCTAAAAGAAGACTTCCAAAAATGAAATTTGATAATATAGATGTTTTGATTATAGACCGCATAGGCAAAAACATAAGTGGAGAGGGTGCTGACCCAAATGTAACGGGACGTGGGTTTATGCCAGGTTTTGAGGATGATTTTCATTGTAAAAAACTTTTTATAAGAGGGCTTACAGAACAAAGCCACCACAACGCTTGTGGTTTGGGACTTGCTGATATTACTACAAGGCGTTGTCTTAATAGTTGTGATTGGGAAAGTACATGGATTAATCTTTCAACAAATACAATGATTGACGGAGGCAAAATACCAGTTTATCAAAATAATGACTTTGAGGCTTTAAGACTTGCTATAAGAACATGTACAAAAACAGATTACTCAAAGGCGAGAGTTGCAAGAATAAAAGACACACTTACACTTTCGGAAATTGAAATATCAGAGTCGCTTATTGAAGATGTTAAAAATAGGGATGATGTTGAGATAATTACAGAGCCATATGACTTAAAATTTGATAAAGACGGTTATATGGAGGATTTGGATATTTAATTAATATACACAATTATAATGAAATTATTGTGGGATTTTTATTGAAATTTTTGTCAAAATTTGTTATACTTATGTAAAATAATAGTATTATTTATAATAAAAATTAAAATTTTATTAATTTTTTAAGTAAATTATTTTATTAAAGAAAGAAGGAATTACTGTGGCTATTAGTTTACAGAAGGGACAAAAAGTAAGTCTTAAAAAAAAGGAACAGGGTTTAGGTGAGATACTTGTAAATCTTAACTGGAATTCTAAACCGGTTAAAAAAGGTCTTTTTGGTCTATTTAGCGGCGGAGAAGGAATTGATTTGGATTTGGGCTGTATGTTTGAGTTAAAAGATGGAAGAAAGGGCGTTGTTCAGGCTTTAGGAAATGCTTTTGGAACTTTAAGTGAGCCTCCTTTTATATCTTTAGACGGAGATGATAGAACAGGCGCTAACACTGAGGGCGAAAACCTTAGAATAAACGGTAATATGGTAAGCCAAATTAAAAGAATATTAGTATATACTTTTATTTATGAGGGTGTTACAAACTGGAAACAGGCGGAATCGGTTGTTACAATTAAATATCCTGGTGAGGAAGATATTATTGTAAAAATGGACGAGTTTAGCACAAATGACAGAATGTGCGGTTTGGCACTTT
This sequence comes from uncultured Eubacteriales bacterium, assembly GCA_949743655.1. Lineage (GTDB taxonomy): Bacteria > Bacillota > Clostridia > Lachnospirales > Anaerotignaceae > Neoanaerotignum_A. Next base: position 1,744 of record CATJUP010000166.1, on the reverse strand, counting down.
TGGAAAATGTTAATGACGAGACATTTAGTGTTGAAAAAATAATTAGGTTCTATCCAGGACATGAGGCGCTTGACAGGGCTTTTGGCTGGGGAATGAAATGGACTCCAGGGCGTAAATAATATGCAGTTGTTCGGCAACTCATTGACATCCAACAACTAAATGTGTATAATTAATGTTGTTAATATTATTTGTAAATTGAAATTTGTGGGAGGTATAAATAATGGCTTTTTATTCACAGGCACTTCCAAGTTATACAGTAGGTGACAACGCTTATGATGATGTAGCGCGCGTTTGTGAGCCTTATGGCACAAAAGCAGTTGTTATAGGCGGAAAAAGAGCTATGCAGGCAGCTAAAGACTATTTTATTGACGCCTTAAAAGGCTCTAAAATTGAGATATTAGATTTTGTTTGGTATGGCGGTGAGGCATCTTTTGAAAATGGTGATGCTCTTATAGCTAATCCGGTTGTTCAACAGGCGGATATGATTTTTTCAATGGGCGGCGGAAAATGTGTTGACTGCATTAAGTATGTTTGCTACAAACTTAATAAGCCTCTTTTCGCGCTTCCTACTATAGCAGGAACATGCGCGCCTGTATCGTCTGTTGCCGTTATGTATTACCCTAATGGTGTTATGAAAGAGACATATCAGTTTTCACATACACCGCCTAAACATGTTTTTATTAATACAAGAGTAATAGCTGAGGCGCCTGACGTTTATCTTTGGACAGGTATAGGCGATACAATGGCTAAACACTTTGAGACAACACTTGCCTCAAGAGGACGTGATCTTGCTCATGGCGATGCTTTTGGTGTGGCAGCTGGTGTACAGTGCTATAAACCACTTGTTAAATATGGCAAGAAGGCTCTTGATGACTGCAAAAACAATACTCCTTCGTTTGAGGTAGAGCAGATTTGTCTTTGCAATCTTGTAACTACTGGTATGGTATCAAACTTTATTGATTTTTCACTTAATAGCTGTATAGCGCACTCGCTGTTTTATGGTTTTACTGTACTTCCTCAAATAGAGGCGCGTCACCTTCATGGAGAGGTAGTTTCTTATGGTGTTCTTGTTCAGCTTATTTATGATGGACAGTATGATAAACTTGAGGAACTTTATCCATTTTATAAATCGGTTAAGTTGCCTACAAAATTGGCTGATATTGAGGTTACACTTGATGAGCTTGGTCCTGTTATAGACAAAACACTTGAGGTTAGAGATGTTAAAAATGCTCCTTATGAGGTTACAGCTCAAAAACTTCTTGACTCAATAAAAGAGTTAGAAGAATATAACAAAACACATTAAAATTTAGCCCCGTATGTACGGGGCTTTAGTATTTAGAAAAATATTTTAAAATTTGTTAAATTTGTAATTTCAAACTTTTTTAATTTTTCAGTGAATTTTGAAAAAGCGAAAATAGTTAAAAGTTAAAGTTCTTTTGTTTCTTTTCTTTCAATAAAAAAGCATGCGTATGCTGTGAAGATATAAATCAAAACAGCTCTGCTAATAATGCTTGCAGATAGTAGTTAAAAGTTAAAGTTCTTTCGCTTCCTTTCTTTCAAGAAAGGAAGAATATTTTAGTTTGTGTGTTTTTTATAAAATTATATTGACTTAGGTAATATATAGTGTTAAAATGTTTGAGTTTAGAGTTGTTTTTGCAGTCGTGGCGGAATTGGCATACGCGCTAGACTAAGGATCTAGTCCGGGTAAACTGGGTAGGGGTTCAAGTCCCCTCGACTGCACTAT
>CATJUP010000165.1 GCA_949743655.1 uncultured Eubacteriales bacterium | reverse complement strand
GTTTTATTTACGTTTTTAATCATGTTAACCCCCCCCCTATTTACGTATAAAGTAGTATATATTTGTATATTAATACTTAATACGTATAAAGTCAATATATTTTTAAAATTTAATGTTGACTTTTTACTTAAAAAGTAATAATATGAATATATAAACTTGCAAAACAAGAAGGTGATAACTATCAATGAAATAAGTGAAAGGCTAAAAAAATTAAGAAAAGAACTAAAATTAACATTAAAAGAGTTTGGTGCAAACATGGGAATTTCAACAAGTTCCTATAATGAAATAGAAAAAGGACGTAATGGATTAACAGAACGTAATAAAAAAATGCTGTGTCAGTCTTTAAATGTTAATCCAGAATGGCTCGACACCGGCAAAGGTGAAATGTTCATTGAAAACGATAACAATATACTTGAACAAATAGCAAAAGAATATAACTTGAGTGACATTGGAATAAGAGTTATAAAGTCATATCTTGAATTGCCCACTGATAAAAGAAAAGTTGTTGATGAATTTATAGACACAATTATCAATAGTAAAGAAGATACAGAATTTGCGGCTACTACAACAGCAACGGCGATAATAATGCCTTCAGCCTCCAACGAGTCCAACAAATAAAATATACATCGTCAAAAAGATATATTCTCAATGACGCTTGAGGAACTTAACGCTCTTCCAATAGAAGAACAGCTACGGCTTTATAAAGCCGCTGTTGAAAAGAAAGAGCCTATGGCGGGAAAATCCTTAGCCTAACGAAGAGGCGTTTAGAGTTAAGTTTTAAAGAATAAATAAAGGAAGGTGTTTTTTATGCCTGTATCAGACGCCCAAAAACGGGCAACGGCAAAATTTGAACAAGAGGCATATGACAAAGTTTTAGTACGTTTTCCCAAAGGCACTAAAGAACGTATACAGGCTACTGGTAACAGCATGAATGGCTATATAGTCAAATGTGTCTTAGAAAATTTAGAAAAACTCGAAAAAACCTACAAAAATCTTGACGCATTATAACGATAGCGTTATGATATATTTAATGGGCAAGCCTTGAATGATGATAACATAAAGGGGCGTTAAAATGGCTGAGCAGGAAGTTAAACAAAACCTTATAGATAATTATATTAATCTGCTAAGGATTAAAGCGGCTGAAACAGCGACAAATAAAGAATTAGACATACAGCTTAAGGTAGCGAAAATAAAATTAACATCTTACAATATTGACACTGCGGGAATTGAACAAATGATTTTAGGCTAATACATTGGGTGGGCTTGCCACCACTCATAAAAGAAAATATGTTTATCCACTGTTAAAAGTCATTAGCGAACAATGGATTATGTAAAACATTATAGTACACTGTATATAAAAAAGCAATAAAAAATAAAGCCTCTTATGCGCCAACATAAGAGGCTTGGACAACCAGTTAAACCGGTCACCCGTGATACAATGAAATGTAGAATAGAACATATTCATTGTATCACAAAAACCGAATTTTGAAAATGGTTTTATTTTTTTACCCATTTTTCAGTTTATGAAAGGATTGATACAATGAAAAGACTTCCAAAGGGTTATGGTTCTGTCATTAAACTATCCGGCGAACGCCGAAAGCCTTATGCTGTACGAGTAACTAACAAAGCAAACCGTAAATATATAGGTTATTACAGTACAAAAAAAGAGGCGCTGTCGGTTCTTGCCGAATACAATAAAAATCCTTATGACCTTGATGTTTCAAATACCACACTATCAGACATCTGGAATATATTCAAATCCCGCCGTTTTCCTGTTATATCAAACAGCGGAAGATATGTTTATAATGCTGCCTACAATCATTTAAAACCTATACACAATAAACCAGTCAAAGATTTAAAGACTTATCAATTACAATTAATTATTGACAGCATAAACAGCAAATGGCAGACAAAAAGCCATGTTCAGACACTTTTACATCAAATGTTTGATATAGCCATAGAGTTAGATATAGTAAGTAAAAATTATGCCGAATTTATAAAACTTCCTGCAAAAGAGCAGTCAAAAATTCATAACATGTTCACTAAAGAAGAAATTAAGTCTCTTTTTGAGTGTGTATTCGTTGAAAAATGGGCAGATACAGTTTTAATTATGATTTACTCCGGTATGAGACCTTCTGAAATGCTTAATATTAAAACAGAGAATGTAAATATCAACGAATGCTACATGGTAGCCGGCTTAAAAACAAAAGCCGGCAAAAACCGACCGCATAATACCCATAAACAATAAAGTAATGCCATTCATTAAAAAACGTTATAATCCAAACAATGAATTTTTAATATATGATAACAAAAGACCAGTAAGCTATGAAAAATATAAAAATCATTTTGATATATTGATGAATAAACTCAATATGAAACATCTTCCTCATGATGGTCGCCATACATTCGCCAGCATGGCAAACACAGTCGGCATAAATAGCACAGCGGTCAAATTGATTATGGGACATTCTTCCAACGACTTAACAGAGAGAGTTTACACACATAAAGCAGTAAATGAACTTTTAGAAGTGGTAAACTTGTTATAGGCAATATTAAACAGCTTTGTCGCCTTATTGTAACCTTATTGCTGTATTTAGATATACTTTTTCATACTTTTAAAAATTCAATTTTTAAAGTATTTAATGTAAGAAAAAAATAACTGATTACATATTTTTTTAGTTCTGATTAACATTTTATTAAGACAAATTATAACATTTTTATTTGTAAATACAGCATTTTAAATAATTTTATAGTCTTATTGTAATTCAGCGCTTTTAACTTCCTATTTTCAACCGCCATTCTATACTTTAATTGGTTGTTCCTATTCATTTTATTATCTAAATAATAAT
>CATJUP010000164.1 GCA_949743655.1 uncultured Eubacteriales bacterium | reverse complement strand
ATATTAAAAAATAAATTTTGTACTGTTATAAGCATTATATATAAATAGTAGGTAGTATTTTGAAACATTTTAATTTAAAATGGAATTTGTTGACTATACCGCGCTTAGTTGATATAATCTAAACTAATTGTATGACTGAATTTTGGTTGTATATTTTCTACGTAGATAGGTAAAATATATTAATCATGTATTTTGCTTAATTATGAGTGTTTTTACATACAGGAGGAAAAAATAAAATGCTCGAGCTTAGAGATGTTTCATATACTGTTGATGATGGAAAAGGAATTATAAAAAATTTGAATGTTACTTTGGACGATGGAAAATTTATAGTTATAACAGGTCCTAACGGCGGCGGAAAATCTACGCTGGCTAAAGTTATAGCTGGTATTATAAAACCAACATCGGGTCATATTATATACGATGGGGTAGATATTACAGATAAAGATATAACCGAAAGGGCAAATATGGGTATAAGTTTCGCTTTTCAGCAACCAGTAAGGTTTAAGGGCGTAACTGTAAGAGACCTTATTAATTTAGCCTCTAAAAAAATGCTTACAACAGCAGATGCCTGTGAATATTTATCGGAGGTTGGACTGTGTGCTAAGGACTATATAAATAGAGAAGTAAATGCCAGTCTTTCGGGCGGTGAACTTAAAAGAATTGAAATTGCTACAATATTAGCCAGAAAAACAAAACTTTCTATATTTGATGAGCCGGAAGCAGGCATTGACCTTTGGTCATTTAAAAATCTTATTAATGTTTTTGAGAAAATGCACGATGAGATAAAGGGTTCTATAATTATAATATCTCATCAGGAACGTATACTTAATATAGCAGATGAGATAATAGTAATAAAAGATGGTGAGCTTTTAGAACGTGGAACAAGGGAAAAAATACTTCCTACACTGCTTGACGATGTTTCAAATATGTCTGGCGGATGTAGTGTTTTGAGGGGGGCTGAATAAAATGGAGTATGATAGTATTTTTGAGACTCTTTTGGAGGAGGTAGCTGACATTCATGGTGTGCCTCAAGGAGCGTATAATATAAGGCTTAACAGTAAAAGCGCTGGAAGAAACTCATCGGCTAATATAGAGATAGTTGGAAAAACAGATAAACCAGGAATAGATATAATTATTAAGCCAGGTACAAAAAATGAGAGTGTTCATATACCAGCTCTTGTAACAAGCGAAGATATACATGATTTGGTGTATAACGACTTTTATGTAGGTGAAGATGCCGATATAGTTATAGTAGCGGGATGCGGAATACACAACAGCGGAAGTCAAATGAGTGAACACAATGGTATACACAGATTTGTTTTAGGCAAAAATTCAAAAGTGAGATATATAGAAAAACACATAGGTATGGGCGAGGGAACAGGTGAAAGAATTATAAACCCTCAAACTGTTATTGAGGCTGGTGAAAACAGCTATATTGAACTTGAAACAACACAGCTTAAGGGCGTTGACTCTACAATAAGAACAACCAAAGCTACTGCCGAAGCGGGCGCTACTGTTATTGTTAAAGAAAAAATACTTACGCATGGCAAACAATATGCCGAAACAAGATTTGAAATAGATTTAAATGGTGAGAACTCAAGCGCTAATCTCATATCACGCTCGGTGGCTAAAGAAAACTCAAGACAAAAATTTGTTTCAGTAATAAACGGAAATGCCAAATGTATGGGGCATTCTGAATGCGACTCTATTATAATGGATAATGGCGTTGTTACAGCTCTTCCAGAAATAACAGCCAATAATGTTGATGCCTCACTTATTCATGAGGCAGCTATAGGCAAAATAGCGGGAGAGCAGATAATTAAACTTATGACTTTAGGACTTACAGAGGCAGAAGCAGAGGCGCAGATTGTAAACGGGTTTCTTAAATAAGCATATAAATAAAAAGTGAGGAGATAGTTTATGTATTTTCCTTTTCCACTAAGTTCTTCTATGTTATGGATTGGGCTTTTGATTATTTTTTTAATAGCAGAGGCAGCTACAGTAGGGTTTATATCAATATGGTTCTGTTTTGGTTCGTTATGCGCTTTTGCAGCAGCAAAAGCCAACACACCGTTTTATGTACAGATAATAGTGTTTTTTGTTACATCGGTAGCGTCTATAATATTAACAAGACCGTTTGTAAGGAATGTGCTTAAACTTAAAAATAACCCCACAAATTTTGACAGAATTTTAAATCAAAGTGTTATTGTTACTGAAAGAATAGATAACAGAATGGACACTGGCGCTATTAAACACGATGGTAAGATATGGACAGCAAGAAGCACAAAAGACGACATTATATTTGAAAAAGGAAGTTTTGTTACAGTTGATAGAGTAGAGGGAGTAAAAGTAATAGTAAAATAAGGAGGGATTTTAAGTGATAGCTTTAATTGTTGTTTTGGTTATTGTACTTATATTGCTTGTAAGATGTTTTAGAATTGTTCCTCAGGCTTATGTTTATGTTGTTGAAAGACTGGGGGCGTACCACGCATCATGGGGAACAGGACTTCATATAGCTATACCTATAATAGACAGAATATCCAAAAAAGTTAATTTAAAAGAATTAGTGGCAGATTTTCCTCCTCAGCCAGTTATTACTAAAGACAATGTTACAATGCAAATAGACACTGTAATATATCTTCAAATAACAGACCCTAAACTTTATGTTTATGGTGTTGATAATCCTTTAAGGGCTATAGAAAATCTTACAGCTACAACATTAAGAAACATAATAGGTGATTTGGAGCTTGACCAAACACTTACTTCAAGAGATATAATAAACTCTAAAATGAGAATGATACTTGACGAGGCAACAGACCCATGGGGAATTAAAATAAACCGTGTGGAGCTTAAAAATATAATGCCTCCTAAAGAAATTCAAGATTCAATGGAAAAACAAATGAAAGCTGAACGTGAAAGACGTGAGAAAATACTTCAGGCTGAAGGTGAGAAAAGAAGCTCAATACTTGTAGCTGAAGGTGAGAAAGAAAGTATGATTTTGCGCGCCGAGGCTGAAAAAGAGGCGGCTATACTACGTGCCGATGCCGAAAAAGAAGCTATGATAAGAAAAGCTGAAGGTGAGGCAGAGGCTATATTAAAAGTACAAAATGCTACGGCTGAAGGTCTTAAAATGCTTAATGCAGCGTCTCCTAATAAAAACGTAATAGCGATTAAAAGTCTTGAGGCATTTGAAAAAGCCGCTGATGGAAAAGCAACTAAAATTATTATACCTTCCGAGATACAGTCTTTAGCTGGTCTTGCGGCAGGGCTTAAAGAATTTGTTACTGACGAGAAAAAATAATTAAGACATATATTTTACAAAATGCTATTTTGTATTTTAATCAATCAAGCAAGTCCCACGTCTTTTATGTCGTGGGCACTTTCTGTTGTATTCAGTTAAAGCATAAACTCTCACTTAATATTATAAAAAAATTAATATAACACATCATTTGTATATGTTATTAAACTTATGTTAGTTATTAATTTTAATTATTTTGGAGAGTTTTGTATTTTTATGTTATAATAAGCGTTTTAATGTATGATATTGGTTGACATGCTCTAAAGTAGAATATAAAATTAATATAGAATGTGAGGGATATAATTCATATTTTTGTACATAGGAGGATAATATGGATAAAGATACATTTGACACTGATGAAACGTTTTTGAACGGAAGTGATGAAAACAATCCTTTAGATAATAGAAGTAATGAAACTGTTAAAGACAAGGATTATGACGATTATCGTAATGAGGTGGCGCAGCTATTAAAAAATTCTGACAATTTAAGAAGAAATAATATTGAGGGAACTAAATTAAAAGCCAATATTGAAAATAACGATAATTTTATGAAAACAAGAGTAGGAAGAAATACAGATTTTGAAAGAGTTAAAAATACTCAAGAAAACGGTTCTGAAATATTTGTACCAGAACTTGATGACGATTTGGATGATATAGCGCTTGCTGTGAAAAAGGAAAACAAAAGGCTTAAAATGTCTCAAATGGAAGATAATTACAATAACGAGGAGGAAGAGGAAAATTACGATAAGGTACAAGTTGTTTTTCATAAAACACGAAATAAAATACCTAAAAGAAATTTTTCTCAAAATACGGACGAACACAAAAATAACGACAAAAGAGAAATTAAAGAAGGAAATGTTAAAAGAGCCGTTATAAAAAGAAAAATTGAGAATGAAAAATCAGATTTTGATGATTTAAAAGATATTGCGGATGAAAGAAGGAGAAAAAGCCAGTCCGCTTTAAGAGAAAGAAAAGAAAACCCACATTCGGATGAGTTTGAAAAAAGAAAAAGAACTTATAAAAATAGAGCTGACTTAGACGAATTTTTCACTAATCCACGCAAAAATCAGGAACATTCAACAAATGCGACAAGCAAAAACGCGAAAATAGAAAAAGAAATATTAGCTTTATGCGGTATTGTGGTACTTGTTTTTGTAGTGCTTTTTGTAAGAAACTTATTTGTTTCGGCAAAACTTGAGGAGGCAAATCAAAAAGTAAGTGAGTTTGAACAGCTAAAAAATGATAATGAGGAGCTTAAACTTGATATTGTGGCACTTGAGGAACAGATTAATAACAGTGTTTTAAAAGACGATGAAAATTCTGGTACAAATAATGGAGAAAGCCAAAACTCAAGTGATGATTATGATACATATACAGTGGTTTCAGGCGATACGCTTGGAGGTATAAGCAACAAGTTTTATGGAAATTTCTCAAGCTATAAACGAATACTTGAAGCCAACGGTCTTACTGAGGAAACAAGTTTACAGATAGGGCAGGTACTTAAAATACCTAAAAACTGATTGGAGGTCCATATGCAGGAGGTATCCGAGAAGAACACTCTTGTTCAGCTTAAAGAAATAGCGAAAAAATTAAATATAAAAGGCATTGCGGCGCTTAAAAAAAGTGAACTTGTTGATAGAATAAATTCTTATATAGCGGAGGAATATAAAAACGCAGTAAAAACGGAGTCTAACGAGGTTTTAGCTCAAATGCCAAAAAAAACTGAAAATGAAAAAGACTTTGAGAAGATTGCTAAATCAGAAATATGCGACAACCATTTTTTAGAACAAAATAAAGAGCAAAAGTTTACGGGTATAAGGGAGCAAAGAGAGCCTACAGAAAATGAGATTGTTCAAAAGGGCGTACTTGAAATTATGCCAGACGGTTATGGTTTTTTAAGAGCTGATAATTTTTTGCCAGGTACTGGAGATATATATATATCACAGTCACAAATAAGAAGATTTAATATAAAAACAGGCGACCTTGTAACGGGATATGTTAGGGCATCTAAAGACAATGAAAAATTTAACGCTCTTTTATATGTAAAAAGCGTAAACGGAGACACACCAGATAAAACAATAAGACGCCCTAATTTTGAAGACCTTACGCCTATATACCCTACAGAAAGGCTTACGCTCTCTACAGAAAATAGTGAGATTTCAGAAAGAATAATAGATGTTATAGCCCCTATAGGAAAAGGTCAAAGGGGTATGATAGTATCGCCGCCAAAAGTAGGTAAAACAACTTTACTTAAACAAATGGCTAACTCTATAGTTAAAAATCACCCGTCAATCAATCTTATTGTACTGCTTATAGATGAAAGACCAGAGGAGGTTACTGATATACAGCGTTCTATTAAAGGCGGTAATGTAGAGATTGTGTATTCTACTTTTGACGAACAGCCAGAACATCACAAAAGAGTAGCCGAAATGGTGCTTGAACGTGGCAAAAGACTTGTTGAACAAGGTAAGGATATTGTAATACTTCTTGACAGCATAACAAGGCTTTCAAGGGCATACAACCTTACTACAACACCAAGCGGAAGAACACTTTCGGGCGGACTTGACCCAGCCGCTTTATATATGCCTAAAAAGTTTTTTGGAGCGGCTCGTAACATAGAAAATGGCGGAAGTCTTACAATACTTGCCACAGCTCTTATTGAAACTGGCAGTAAAATGGACGATGTTGTTTTTGAAGAGTTTAAAGGCACTGGTAATATGGAGCTTGTGTTAGACCGCAAACTTGCTGAAAGACGCATATTTCCGGCAATAGATATAAATAAATCCGGAACAAGACGTGATGATAACCTTTTGTCAAAAGAGGAGATGGAGGCAGTATATAAAATACGCCGTATTACTTCAGCTTTAAATGTTACCGAAAGTACAGAATATCTTATTGACCTTATGAAAAAAACAAGAAATAATAGTGAGTTTATAAAGACAATACTTTTAATAAAAAGTTGAAAAAGTGATTTTTTTGATATTGCGTTAGCATATTATGTATGATATAATAAGCGCGTTGTCTGTAAATAATTATAGATTATTGATCAACATAAACTAAGGAGTGAAAAAAATGAAGAACGGAATACATCCAGAATATCATGAATGTAAAGTAAAATGCAACTGCGGAAATGAGTTTGTTACAGGCTCTACAAAAGATGAGATTAGAGTTGAGGTTTGCTCAAAATGTCATCCTTTCTATACAGGAAGTCAAAAAATTCTTGTTGAAGCCGGCGGAAGAGTTGAAAAATTCAACAAAAAATACGGAAGAAAATAAAATTAATCAAAAAATCAAATACCCGCTTAAAATAACGGGTATTTATTTTTTGCATATTTTTATATAAAAGCAAATTAAAAAATATTTAAAGTCTTTACCATTTTTTTGAAATAAAACTTTATTTATTTCTCAATTATATATATGCTTATAGATTTATCATTAATATTGTAAACTCCTTCTATGCCTTTTATATAAAAAAAGTCATCTAAATTAATATAATCCTCGTTTAATATATGTGTATAGCTTAATTTTTGACCATTTATAATATAATTACTATCGCCGCTCTTTTCTAATTTAATTCCCATTAAATCCGTTATTTCTTTTAAAGGAATAAGAACTTTATCGCTGTTAAATAATATCTGGTTTTCAGTATTATACATTTTTCCGTTAATTCTTAAATTTGACTTATCAACAGTATTTTTTGTTATATAAGAATAAATATCTGTTTTAAGCGCGTCTTTAAAATTCTCGGCAGGTATTTTAAATTCAATTATACCAAACGCATAAGGTCCTACTTCATAAGGATTAAAATATATAACTATATTTCCGCTCTCATCTATATAAAATTTGCTTATATCACTTTTATAAACACTTTCCATAATATCATCAAACCCTTCATAATATGGGTCATAGCTAACAATTTCTTTTATAGCGTTTTTAATTAATGTATCATAATCAACACTGTCTTTAAATAAATCACCAATACTAAAAATTTCTTTGCCGCCTATATTGCCGGTATAAGAGCACAAATATGTATTTCCGTGAGCACCGCCAGTATTATAATAAACATCAACTAATAAAGAAACCAAATCACCATTCATACTATATCTATAATTAGACGAAAAATAATAATTATTGCATCCCTCATAATCGTTAAACTGTATCGCCAAATTTTGAGTGTCGTTTCTCATATCTAAAATATCTTCTTTAATACGCGCATTTATAGTTTTAGATATTGGAAAAGAGTTATCATTTAACACGGGAAGATATACTTTTTCTTCATATCCATTAAAACTTTCATTGTAAAACGATGTGTCAATATCAAACCCATCTGAGGCAAAAGCAAATATACTGACAAAAACAAACAATACAACCATAAAAGTAACAGTTAAATTTTTTCTCACGTAAATCAATCCTTATCTAAGTAGTATAAAAATTAAAACCATGTATATTATACCAAAAAAAATTTAAATATCTATAATAAAAAGTTTAATAAAAAATTAAAATTTTAAGCTAATTTTTTAAATATTTTTTAATATATAAAAACATATATTGACACCGAATATAGTT
>CATJUP010000163.1 GCA_949743655.1 uncultured Eubacteriales bacterium | reverse complement strand
TGAACTTTAAAAATATTAATATTTTTAAAGTTCATTTTTTATTTTGGCAAATTATGACACGTAAATTTACTATAATACAAACGAGAGGTGATTAATTATGATTAAAATTAATAAAGCTGAAAATATAAATAAAGAACGCAAAATAAAAAAAGAAGAAATTTTGTTTTTTGTAAAACCAGTGCTGTGCTGTTTAGGCGGTTCTGTTTTTGGAATGTCTGGTTTTAACGGTATAAATCCTATTGGTATAGCTTATTGCTGGGCTTTTGCGGGAAGAGGATTTTTGTTTTATCCTATTTGTTTGTTTTCGTTTTTAGGATATATATTAAGTGGTTATGAAAATGTGGCTCAATATTTATTGGCTTTATTTTTAACAGTGGTATTGGGATTTATTCTTGAAAACAGGAAAATATTATATAATGAATTTAATAAAGCTATTATAGCTGGATTGTGTATGGTTATTGGAGGAGGTTTATATTATTTTATAAGTGGAACAGAGGAGTACATAATTATAAAAATAATAGTCGAATCAGCGTTTTGTTCAGTTCTTACGGCTGTTTTTGGAAGAGCATTAAAAGCATTAAGTATAAAAGAAAGTGTTGATAATGACTTAAAAATTATATACTCAATTATAATATCAATATTTATAGCTTCTTTTTATAGCATTGTTTTATATAAATTTAATATTACAATTATTATGAGTATTTTGGCGGTACTTTGCGTAGGTATGTATTTTTCATATTTATCTACTAATTTTGGTATTATACTTGGAGTTATATTGTTATTACATACTAAATATGACTTAGCGTTGTTTGCTGTAGTATGTATTTTATCGCTTATGTGTGGATTTTTTAAACATAAAAACAAAATAACATATATTATTTGTTTTGTTGCTGTAGCTGCTGCTATAGCATTATATGACGGTATTGAAACAAATATAACGCTTATAATTTCGGGAGCGGTTGGGGCGTTTATATTTTTACTGTTACCTAAAAATATTTTTAAAAATATAGAAAAAAGAACAGATAGTAACGAAAATATTTCGGTGTATGTAAAAAATGCTATTGAGGTAATAGAAACTCAAAGCAATAATTTTGCTAAGGCTTTTAGAAGTTTAGCGGAGGCTTTTGAACCAGAAAAAGAACTCTCTACCGAAACATATAGAAAAAAGAATGACGCTATAATAGATGATGCTGCTGAGAAAGTATGCAAAGACTGTACTATGTCAATTTACTGCTGGAATGTTAAAAGTTGTGAGACTTTAAGCGGGTTTTATTATTTAATAGGTCAGTATGATAAAACAGGCAGTGTAAATATAGAAAATATGACTGAGGGTTTTAGGCTTTATTGTGTTAAGCCAAAAAAACTTTGTGAGGCTATAAGTGACTCATGCAGATTTTTGAGAAATAATGTTATGTGGAGTGGAAGACTTATAAAAAGCCGAAACATAATATCAGAGCAGTTATATTCTGTAGCTAATATAATTGAGAGTATGGCAAAAAATGTGAGTTTTGAGGATTTAAAATCGCCTGTGCTTACAGCAGAAATGACCAATAGGCTTACTTTAGCAGGAGTTAATGTTGAAAATGTATATATTTTTAAAGAAGCATCTGGAAGAACAATTATAAATATAAAGCGTGAGATATGTCCTTTTGATAACAACGACTGCACACAGGTTATTATACCTATTGCTGAGGCTGTATGTAAAATGACGTTTGTAAAAAGTTCTATAGACTGCGGTAATTGTTCTAAAAATTGTACAATAACATTAAGACAAGCCGACAGATTTGGTTTTAAATACAGTGTTTCGGCTGAAAAACGTTTTGACAGCGCTCTTTCTGGCGACAGTTATATGGTTGAGGAAAATGACAGCGGAGTGCTTACTGTGGCTATAAGCGATGGTATGGGCTCAGGAAAGGCGGCAAAAGAAGAAAGCTCAAAAGCTATGAAATTGTTAAGCCGTTTTTCGTCATCTGGATTTGACGCTGGTGTATCAGCGGGAATATTAAACACTGTGCTTTTGGGAAGCGGAGATGGAGAGCTTTTTACAACTCTTGATGTATGTTGTATAAATATGTATACTGGAACTGGAAAAATGATTAAAAATGGTGGCTCTACAGCTTTTATTATAAGAGATACAAGAGTAACAGCTATACGCTCAACATCTTTGCCAATAGGCATTATAGGAGGTATTGACTCAGACATAACAGAATTTAGTTTAAGTGGCGGAGATATGCTGCTTATGATTACTGACGGCATAGCTGACGCTGTTGGTGAACAAAACGATGAGAGGTTTATTGAAAACATAATAAAAAATGGAAGAAAAGATATATCTGAAATATCTAAAATTGTTGTTGAAAAGGCTAAAAGTATCCAAAATGGAAAGTGTAAAGATGATATGTTAGCTGTATGTGTTAAAATATTTGAGAAGCGATAAATTATATTGAGTGTAATATATACCCTCAAACTTAGTGCCCATTTTTGAAATAAATTAAGAAAAAGGTTTTATAAACAATCAGCTTGAGGGCAATATATAAGCTCTCAAGCTGTTGATTAATAAAAAACATATTTTATTAAAAATAAATTTCAATTCCCATATTAGGCATTGATAAAAGATGTTCTTTTAAACAATCCATAAAACACGATACTAAATCGGCGTTTTTATTATCTGATGAATACAGACAGTATGTAACTCGTTTAGGAACACTAAATTTAATATCACACTTTTTTATATCAGTTTTTTGAGACAGACCAAATGCAGCGCTTGCCGGCACGATAGCCCAGCTATCTTGTTTAGATACAAAAAATTCTAACTGACTCATAATCTCAAATTTTAGTTTTGGCATAGCGTTTTGACCAAATATATTTTTATGCCACAAATTAAATTCATAACACCATTGTGTATAAAGCTCGTTTTTTACTTCAAGTGAGTTTAAATCAACAATGTCGTTATATCGGGACATACGTGGACAGACAAAAAACATTGGCTCGGCAAATACTTTTTTTGACAATATTTTTTTAGAGTTATAATTGTTTGTTGTAAAAACTAAGTCTGTAGAACCCTTTTCTAAACTTGCGTATGATGCCGATGTTTCTAAATCTTGAACTTCTAATGTAACATTAGGCATTTTTTGCATAAACTGTTCATAAACGGGTGTAAAAAGATATGTACCAACGCTGTTAAATGATGACACGCGAAGTTTTAGATGTTTGTATTTATTGCTTAAAGAAAACATTTTATTTGTTATATCTTTATATTTTATAGAAAGTTTAAAAAATTCAGTGCCTTCTTCTGTGAGTGTTATATTTCTTTTACCTTTATCTCTAATAAATAAAGTACAGCCTATTTCTTTTTCAAGTGTTTTTATTTTGGTGCTTAAAGACGACTGACTTATAAAAAGTTTTTCAGCCGCCAAAGATATATTGCCGTATTCACAGACAGATAAAAAAGCATCTATCTCAGCGCTTGTCATTTTTAAAACCCCCAAAATTATTAAAAATATATTGAACCAATTCAATATTATATATGAATTATTTGTATTTTACAATGCTTTTATACAATGGTAAAATGTGTATCAGCAAATAAAAAAGGGGGTTTTGATATGATAAACAGAACAATATTAAGTACCGCTAATAATATTAATTTAGCTTTTAATTATGATTATAAAAAGGCTATGCCAATAATAGCAGTATGTGCTGGACAGACTATATGGGGTTTTAGCTATGTTTTTACAAAAACAGCAATGAATTTCGCTTCGCCTGATGTGCTATTGTCTATAAGATTTTTAATAGCTTTTTTAATTATGAATGTTATGATACTTACTGGAAAATATAAGGTATCGTTTAAGGGAAAACATATAAAGCCTATATTAATTCTTAGTATAATGGAACCACTGTATTTTTATTTTGAAAGTTATGGAATACTTTATACAAATGCTACTTTCGCTGGTGTTATAATAGCTATAGTGCCTATAGTGTCAATAATGCTTGCGGCTTTGTTTTTAAAGGAATACCCTACCAAAAAGCAAACCCTCTTCTGCTTTTTGCCTATTATAGGAGTTGTAATAATAACAATATCATCAAGCGCACTTGGTATCGTTTCACCTGTAGGGGTATTCCTGCTTTTATGCACATGTATATCATCGGCAGGGTATAAAATAGTAAATAAAAAATCAGCCGAGGAGTTTACAGCTTTTGAGAGAACATATTTTGTACTTTTGGCATCAAGCGTTGTGTTTACAATTTCGGCATTTAAGAGTGTAAATGGAAATTTATACGAGTATATAAAACCAGTGTTTAATGTTGGGTTTATTTTTCCTGTAATTGTTCTAAGCTGCTTTTGCTCAATTATGGCTAATGTATTTGTAAATTATGCCGCTGGAAAAATATCTGTTGCTAAAATGGCTACATTTGGTACACTAACAACTGTGTGGTCAATGTTTGCGGGTGTTATATTCCTTGGAGAACCTATAACTATTGTGTCATTTTTTGCTTCAGTGCTTATACTTGTGGGTATATGGGCTGTTACAAAAGAAAAAAATTAATTGTTGACAATACGTAATGTAAAATTTTATAATTAAAGAAATATTATAAACGGACGTAAAAGTCCGTTTTTGTTTTAATAGTGTATTATTAAGCGGGGAGGAGTTTTAAGATGAAAATAGTCGTTATGGAACCTTTAGGAATAAGCGCCTATGAACAAGAGGAATTGCTTCAAAAAGCAGCTAAAAACGGACATGAAACGGTGTTTTATAACTCAAGACCAGATGATGCTAATGAAGTTGAAAAAAGGGCAAAAGGTGCAGAGGTTGTTATAATAGCTAATATGCCTTTTAAAAGAGATTTTATAGAAAAATGCCATGATATGAAATTTCTTTCAGTGGCTTTTGCTGGTGTTGACCATGTTGATATACAATATTGCAAAGAAAAAGGAATTATTGTTTCAAATGCCGCTAATTACTCAACAAATGCTGTTTCGGAACTGACATTTGGTCTTGCTATATCAGTTTTGAGAAAAATACCAGAAAGCGATATTTTGGCTAAAAACTCTAAAACAAAAATTGTTGGAACAGAGCTTTACGGCAAAAAATTTGGCGTTGTTGGTACAGGCGCTATAGGAAGCCGAGTTTGTAATATAGCTAAGGCTTTTGGCTGTGATGTATACGCTTATAGCCGTACTGAAAAAGAAGAGTTAAAAAATATTGGTGTTAAATACATAGCGCTTAATGAGTTAATGAGTTTGTGCGATATTATATCACTTCATGTCCCTTTTAACAGTGGTACTGATAAAATCATATCAGCCGAAATGATAAAATTGATGAAAAACAATTCTATTATTATAAATACAGCAAGAGGAGGAGTTATTGATTCACAGGCATTAGCTGATGCTCTTAATTTGGATAAAATAGCTGGCGCTGGAATAGACGTTTTAGAAAAAGAACCTCCTTTTGATACAGCACACCCGCTTATATCAGCTAAAAATACAGTTATAACACCGCACGCAGCTTTTGCTACAAAAGAGGCACTTAACACAAGGGCTATAATGGTGTTTGACAATGTTGAGTTTTGGAAAAAAGGAACGCCAAGAAATTTGTGCTGGTAAAATATTGATATTTAAGGCTTTTATAAAATTTTTAATTAGCCTCAAGCTGTGGCTTGAGGCTTAAAGTTTTTACTGTTGATAAACATAATTTTAATTGTAACAACGCTATAAATATTTAAAATAATTTATTGCAGTTTAATATTGTATTTCTTTTTAATACCAAGTTTATAAGCTGTAAGCGCTATGGCTTTTTCCTCTTTTGTAAGTTTTCTGTCAAGAGAGTTTTCAAAATAGTTTATAAGCTCTTTTATATCTATTTTTGTTTGAATTTTAGTTCTTGCTGAAGTTTCAGATGTTGAGAATATAGAAGGCTCAGGAAGGTCTTTAAATACTATTTTAAGTATTTTGGCGGTATAGTCGGCGTCATTAAGCGCGTCATGAAATTTTAAATTGATGTCTATACCAAAAAACTCGGCGGCATTTTTAAGCCCTATTGTTCCGCCGGAAGACAATGAGTTTGCCGCCTTAGCCGCGAATGGCTGTATATTTATATATTTTTTGGTTATAAGTTTTGTGTCACAGCCAAAGAATTTTATATTTTTAAATAAAAATTTAACGTCATCAACACCCCATGTATATAATACACTGTCTTCATCACCAACAAATTTGACAAAAGCGTCATAAGCTTCTTCAAAACATGGTGAGTCGTTTAAAATTTCGTCAGTAATACCTGTTAGCCGTTCAACAATAGGATTAATTTTTTCATAAATTTTAGGTTTAATTAAAAAAGTAAACTCACCTGTTTTTTTTAAATTATCATCAAGTTTTACGGCGCCAATCTGTATTATCTCAAAAGGACATTCTGGAACACTTTGTCCTCTTTTAGCGGATTGATTAAATTCTAAATCAATTACTATATGGTTCATAAATACCTCCAAGCATACGTTTTAGCGTATAGATTTAATTATAACACCAATTATAATATTATTAAAGAAAAAACTATAAAAAAGGTAAAACAAACGAAAGGAAGGACATTATGCGTATTGAATTTACTAATTATGAAATAGAAAATGAGTTTAATAAGGTTTATATTGAAGAGGACGATGCTATTATTGTGGGTGAGTTTTTAGAAGGCGAGGGGAAATGTTTTACATTAAAAGGAAGTTATATTATTGACGGTGAGACTTACAGGGATTTTGAGGTAAAAATTACACTTGAGAAAGAAATAAAAGAACCAACGGCGAGTGATATTATTAATTCCGAATGGGAATACTATGAGTATGTGTTTTGATAAATTTTTGTTATATTAACTCATTATTTTATATAATAAAAATTTGTATTTTGTTATGTGCAATATGCTCAAACTATTTTATAAGAAATTTTATAACTATAACCAAAAATAGTAATATTATTACTATTTTAATAAAATAATACAAAATAAAAATTTATTTTTTATGTTTTACAGTATATTATTCTAAAATAAACTTAAAATAGTAATAAAAATACTAACAACAAATTACTTAAAGGTGATTTTACTAAATTTTTACAATGTTTTATTGTTAAATATAACAAAATTACTGTGCCATAAAAAAATAGTAAAAATCATACTGTATTTATTAAATAATATATGGTATACTTATTTATACAAAGTTATTTAATATGTTGCGCTTTATGTAAATATTTTATGATTTATTTACAATATTTTTTAGGAGGCAATGGTTTTGGAAAAGAATGTCTTCACGGAAATCAGAGTAAAATATAATACACTTTCCAAAAACCAAAAAACGGTAGCTAATTATATTCTTAAAAACAGCAAAAAGTGTGTAAGAATGACATTAAGCGAAATTGGAAAGGAATGTAATCTTAGTGAAACCACTATAATAAGATTTATAAATAAACTTGATTATAAATCTTATCAAGAGTTTAGGCTTGATATGGCTCAAGACATAATTAAAGACGGCGGCACAATGGAAGAAGAAAATTATGATATTAAGTCTAAAGACGCAATAAATGAGGTTAAACGCAAAGTTATACGCAATGCTGTATCGGCTATTAGTGATATATCAAAGTTAGTTGACAACACTAAATTGGCTATTATTACAGAACTTATTGAAAAAGCCGAAAAACTAATGTTTTTTGGCGCAGGTGGAAGTAATGTTATAGCTATGGATGTTTATCATAAATTTCTTAAATGTGGTAAAAATGTAATTCATGAAAGCAATACTCATATAGCGCTTATACATGCCGCTCATCTTACAAAAAAAGATGTTCTTGTACTTATATCACATGAGGGTGAAAGCAAAGACGTTTTGGAATGCGCGCGTATAGCCCAATACTCAGGGGCTAAAGTTATAGGCGTTACGAGTTATATGAACTCGGATTTGGCTAAAATGGCTGATGTATGTATATTTTCTTCAACAAATGACGCCGCTTATTATACAGAGGCTATGATGTCGAGGCTTGTTCAGCTTGTTATAATGGATATGCTTGTTGTGGCGTATTCAACACGCCTTGATGATGTGTATGCTAAAAAAACTATTGAGGCATCTGACAAAGCGCTTATTGAAATGAAAAAAAGAAATGACGAGAATTAAAAATTTTGAAACGGAGTGTTTGCTGTGCTTGTTAATTTAAAAACTATGCTTTCTAATATTGATAAAAAAGCTGTTGGCTCATTTAATATTTACAGTTATGAGACTATACATGGTGTGTGCAAGGCTGTTGAAAGTACAAAAAAACCAGCCATAATTTCTTTTGGAGCCTCATATCTTAAAAATATGAGTTTTAGTACAGTTAAATATATTGTTGATGAGGCAACAAAAAATATTGATGTTGATGTAGCGCTTCATCTTGACCACTGTGGTGACATGGACATAATCAAAGCGGCTATTGACGCTGGTTTTACATCGGTAATGTACGATGGTTCGGCGCTTCCTTTTGATGACAATGTTAAAAATAGCCGTGCTATTGCTAACATGGCGCACTCTAAGGGCGTTTCTGTTGAGGCTGAGCTTGGAAGTTTGGCGCTTGGAGAGTATTCTAACGAGACTGATATAGACCATGGACAAGCGTATACAGACCCCGAAAATGCCGCCGAGTTTGTAAATATGACTGGCGTTGACGCTCTTGCTGTGTCTATAGGTACAGTACATGGTATGTATAAGGCTAAACCTAATATAAGAGTGGACATATTAAAAAATATAAAACAAAATGTATCAATTCCTCTTGTACTGCATGGCGGAAGCGGTACCCCTGAAGAAAAGATTATTGAGTGCATACAAAATGGAATAAAAAAAATTAATGTAAATACAGAAATTTCTCAATATACTGTTAAAAAAATCGCGGAGCAAATATATAATGACCCAAATACACATCTGTCAAAACTTACACTTTTACAAAGTGATTTTGTAAGTAGTGTGGTTGAAAAGTACATTAAACTTTTTAGCTGTGAGAATTAGTTTCTTATACGCATAATTTTTTTATTGGCGTACAAGATTTAATAATAAATAATAATTTAAGGGGGACAAAAAAATATGTTAAAAGCAGGATTTATTGGTTTAGGAATAATGGGTAAGCCTATGAGCACTAATCTTATAAAAGGTGGTGTTGAGGTATGGGTAAATGACATAAGTAAAGAGGCTGTTGACAGTGTTGTTGCTGCAGGTGCAAAAGCCGCTACTATTCCAGAAATAGGTGAGAATTGTGACGTTATAATTACAATACTTCCTACAGGCGCTATTGTGCAGGATGTACTTTTTGGCGAAAATGGACTTATAACAACAATTAAACCGGGTTCGGTTGTTGCTGATATGAGTTCTGTTACAGCTACAGAAAGCCATTTTTGTGCTGATAAGCTTGCTGAAAAAGGTGTTGGCTTCCTTGATGCGCCAGTATCAGGCGGAGAGCCAGGCGCTATTAATGGAACACTTGCTATTATGGTAGGAGGAAAAGAGAACGACTTTAATAAATTAAAACCATATTTTGACATTATGGGAAAATCTGCTGTTCTTATAGGAGATACAGGCAGTGGTTCTATTACAAAACTTGTAAACCAAACTATTGTAAATCTTAATATAGCTACAGTTTCGGAGGCATTTGTTCTTGCTGCTAAAGCTGGTGTTGACCCAGAAAAAGTATACAGCGCTATATGCGGCGGTCTTGCGGGAAGTCAAGTTCTTCATGACAAGATACCTATGATTGTAAACCGTAACTTTAAACCGGGCGGAACAATAAAAGTAAACCACAAAGATATTAAAAATGTGCTTGACACAGCTCATGCGCTCGATGTTCCTATGCCACTTACAGCACAGCTTTTTGAGATACAGCAAGCTCTTAAAGTAGCAGGCGGAATAATGGATGACCACTGTGGATATGTAAAATATTTTGAAAGATTAGCCGGCGTTGAGGTTAAAAAAGTTGACTAATAAATTTTTAAAATATTAAGAGAGTTATCTGATTTTTGGGTAGTATATTTTTAATGCTGTATTTAATGGGAGTACAAGCTCCCATTAAATACAAAAGCGTTACAAAATACAGTTTTTTAAATTATAAGTGTTTTATAATTTATGTGGATAGAAAAATACAAATAGTTTTTAAATACTATTAAAGGGGATTTTTATTATGTCAGAAGTAAAACCGTTAAATGTAAGTGTACTTTCTGAGGTAAATTCTGTTGATGAGGCTAAAGTTGACTCTATGCTTAAAGAGGCATTGGCTAAACTTGATAAAAAAATAATAGCTTTAGATGATGACCCTACAGGTGTACAGACAGTAAATAATGTTTATGTTTATACAGATTGGGCAGTGCCTACACTTGAACAGGCTTTTAATGACGGAAACAGCATTTCTTTTGTACTTACAAACTCACGTGGGTTTACTGTACCTCAAACTACACAGGCTCACAATGAAATGGCGGCTAATATAGCTGAGGTATCTAAAAAACTTAATAAAGACTTTATTATAATAAGCAGAAGTGACTCAACATTAAGGGGACATTATCCTCTTGAGACAAGCGTGCTTAGAGCTGAAATTGAAAAACTTACAGGCAAAACTATTGATGGCGAAATACTTCTTCCTTTCTTTAAAGAGGGCGGAAGGTTTACAATAAACAATGTTCATTATGTAAAAGAGGGCGACCAGCTTACACCGGCAGGAATGACAGAGTTTGCTAAAGATAAGTCTTTTGGCTATAAATCTTCAGACTTGCGTGAGTATGTGGAAGAAAAAACAAAAGGTGAGTTTAAAGCAGAAAACGTTACATGTATAGCTCTTGAGGATTTAAGAGATATTAATGTTGATAAAGTAGCTAAACAGCTTATGGCGGTTAAAGACTTTAACAAAGTAATGGTTAACGCTGTTGATTATGTTGACGTTAAAGTTTTTGCTATAGCTTTTTGCAAGGCTGTAGCGGCAGGAAAAGAGTTTATGTTTAGAAGTGCGGCGGCTATAACAAAAGTTTTAGGCGGAGTGCCTGATAAAGCTCTTCTTACAAAGGCTGAATTAGTAGCATCCGAAAACAATAATGGTGGTATTGTGCTTATAGGTTCTCATGTAAAGAAAACTACAATGCAGTTTGAGGAGCTTAAAAATTGCAAAAAACCTTTGGAGTTTATAGAGTTCCATGCTGCAAGAGTGCTTGAGGACGGCGGACTTGACAAAGAGGTAAAAGATGTTATTTCAAAAGCGGAATGTTACATATCATCTGGAAAATCTGTTGTTGTGTACACAAGCCGCGAGCTTGTAAAACTTGATACAGACGACAAGGACAAAATACTTCAGGTGTCTGTTGATATATCAAACGCTGTTGTAAGAGTAATAGGTGAACTCAGTGTTAAACCATCGTTTATTGTAGCTAAAGGCGGCATTACATCAAGTGATGTTGGAACAAAAGCTCTTAGGGTTAAAAAAGCTACTGTTATGGGTCAAATTAAACCAGGTATACCTGTTTGGATGACTGGAGAGGAGAGTAAGTTCCCTAATATGCCTTATGTTATATTCCCTGGCAATGTTGGTGAAGTAGTAACACTTCGAGAGGCTGTTGAAATATTAATGGGTTAATTTAAATGACACAACTGTATTTTATAAATATATTTAAAAAAACAAAAATAAAAGCACCCACTGCCTAAAAGGCGTGGGCTTGCTTTATGATTAAAAAATAATTACTATGAATAAAACAATATATTTGTATATGTCAAAAAATGTTTAAACGTATATAACATTATACGTTTTTTAACAAATACTCTATTGTTACTATACAGTGCTTTAAATTATGAATTTGTATATTTTTAATATTTTTTGGTTTATGATATTTACTAATTTATAACTATTTTGTACAAGTTTATAAAATTCTATTGTTCTATTTTTAATGCTTTATTTTTGGCACGCTATTTGCTAATATAATATATGTGTATTAAATATATTATTTTAATGTGTAGATATTATAAGCAGTTTAACATGAGGAGGAGCTTAAAATGAAAAAGAAAATTACAGTACCTGAAATTAGAGCATGTAAAGGCGGAGACAAAGTTATAACAATGGTTACAAGTTATGACTATACAAGTGCTAAACTTGTTGATGAAAGTGATGTTGACATGATACTTGTAGGTGACTCATTAGGTATGACTATGCTTGGTTATCATGGTACAGTTGGTGTTACTCTTGATGATATGATTTATCACACAAGCCATGTTGTAAAAGGTGCGCCTAACACATTTGTTATTGGCGATATGCCTTTTGGCTCTTACAATGTAAGCACAGAGGAAGCTGTAAGAAACGCTAACAAACTTTTTATGGAATCAGGCTGTGATTGTATTAAACTTGAGGGTGGCGCTGACATGGCTCCTATAATTAAGGCTATAGTTAAAGCTGGTATACCTGTATCAGGACACATTGGTCTTACACCTCAAACAATGGCTATGATGGGCGGATTTAAAGTACAGGGCAAGAGCCTTCAAGCTGCTCAAGAAATACTTGATGCCGCAAGAGCTGTTGAGGAAGCTGGCGCGTTTATGGTTGTTCTTGAGGGAATACCTACAATGTTAGCTGATGTTATAACCAAAAAAATAAGCATACCTACAATGGGTATAGGCGCAGGCGCTGTATGCGATATGCAGGTACTTGTAGCACAAGACATGCTTGGAATGAACGATTGGGTTCCTAAATTTGTTAAAAAATTCGCTGACCTTCATACTGTTGTAATAGGCGCTTATAATGATTTTGTTAAAGAGTGCAATGCTCGTACTTTCCCTAACCATGATACACAGTACAACGCTGTTATTGAAGGAATTGAGAACCTTAAATAATTAGTGAATATATCCCGTTTTTAGTTTGTTAATTAAAAAACAAATAGCTTGTTACATAAACATTAAAACTTTTTGTTTTTATTTGCGAATTAAATTTGGAAACTATTTAAATATTGTTATTAATGTTTTAAATAATAAATAATTTTTACTGTTAATTTAGGAGGATTTTTAGAAATGGCAGAATTTAAAACTGATATTCAAATTGCTCAGGAAGCTGAAATGCAAGTTATTAACACAATAGCTGATAAAATAGGCATACCTGACAAATATGTTGAAAATTACGGTAAATATAAAGCTAAAGTTGATTACAGATATTTACAAAACGAACTTAAAGACAATAAAGACGCTGACCTTATACTTGTAACAGCCATTAACCCTACACCAGCAGGAGAGGGAAAAACTACTACAACTATTGGTCTTGGTGATGCTCTTAACAGACTTGGCAAAAAAACAATGATAGCTTTAAGAGAGCCTTCTTTAGGACCTGTTTTTGGTGTTAAAGGTGGAGCTGCCGGCGGCGGATATGCACAAGTAGTGCCTATGGAAGACATCAACCTTCACTTTACAGGAGATTTCCATGCTATAGGTGCGGCTAACAATCTTCTTGCTGCTATGCTTGATAATCATATTCATCAAGGCAATGCTCTTGATATTGACACAAAGAGAGTTGTTTGGAGAAGAGTAGTTGATATGAACGACAGACAACTTCGTAATGTAGTTGACGGTCTTGGTGGACATGGTGACGGTGTTACACGTCAGGACGGATTTGACATTACTGTTGCGTCTGAAATAATGGCTATATTCTGTCTTTCAAATGACATTATAGACCTTAAAAACAGACTTGCTAAAATTATTGTTGCTTACAACAGAAAGAATGAGCCTGTAACATGTGGACAAATCAATGCTCAAGGCGCTATGGCTGCTCTTCTTAAAGATGCTCTTAAACCAAACCTTGTTCAAACACTTGAGGGAACACCTGCTTTTGTACATGGCGGACCTTTCGCAAATATCGCTCATGGCTGCAACAGTGTTATAGCTACAAAAATGGCGTCTAAAATAGCGGATTATGTAGTAACAGAGGCTGGTTTTGGCGCTGACCTTGGAGCAGAGAAGTTTATTGACATAAAATGCCGTCTTTCAGGACTTAAACCAAAAGCTATTGTGCTTGTAGCTACTGTAAGAGCACTTAAATACAACGGTGGAGTGGCTAAAGCTGATCTTAACAATGAGAACCTTGAGGCTCTTGAAAAAGGTCTTCCAAATCTTCTTAAACACGTTGAGAATGTAACAAAAGTTTATGGTCTTCCTTGCGTTGTGGCTATAAATGCTTTCCCTACAGACACAGAGGCAGAATTAAAACTTGTTGAGAAAAAATGCAACGAGCTTGGTGTAAATGTTGCTCTTTCAGAAGTATGGGCTAAAGGCGGAGAAGGCGGAGAGTCACTTGCTAAAGAGGTATTAAACCTTGTTGAAAGAAAAGAAGAACATACTTATGTATATGATATAAATCTTCCTATTAAAGAAAAAATTGAGGCTATATGTAAAAAAGTATATGGCGCTGACGGTGTAGATTTTGCTCCAGCCGCTGCTAAACTTATAGCTGATTTTGAGAAACTTGGATTTAGCAATATGCCTATATGTATGGCTAAAAACCAATATTCTCTTACAGATGACCAAACAAAACTTGGACGTCCAACAGGATTTAGAATTACTATAAGAGACCTTACAGTGTCTGCCGGCGCTGGATTTATTGTAGCTCTTACTGGTACTATAATGAAAATGCCTGGTCTTCCAAAAGTACCTGCTGCTGAAAAAATTGATGTTGATATTGATGGAAAGATTTCTGGATTATTCTAATTAATATTTGTTGTTTTAAAATTAAAATAAAACGGCGAAGCAGGCTCTGCTTCGCTGTGCTTTTTAATATAAATTATGGAGGTGTTTTATTTGGGTCAGATTATTAAAGGAAAACCAGTAGCTGACGCTATTACAGCCGAACTTGTTAAAGATGTTGAAAGTTTAAAAGCTAAAGGCATTGAACCTAAACTTAAAATAGTAAGAGTAGGTG
>CATJUP010000162.1 GCA_949743655.1 uncultured Eubacteriales bacterium | reverse complement strand
AGGAATGGAAAAAGGAATGGAAAAAGGAATGGAAAAAGGAATGGAAAAAGGAAGAAAAGAAGGTATACAAATAATGATAAAAAACATGTATAATTCTGGTATTTCGGTAGATAAAATAGCATTTATAAGTAAAATATCTGAGGAAGAGGTAAAAAAGTATATATAAATAGAGAAATAATTAGTTTGGTTAGAGATAATACTTTTAAAGCGAAATTTTAGTTTTATATATCTAAAAAAGAAAGCCAGCATGTAAAAACTGCTGGCTTTTATAGATTATGATTATTTGTTAAACTGGTCGCTTACGAAGCGTAAAGCACTTTGAGCGGCAAATTCACCTTGATTACCATGAGTAGAAAGTGTTGTACCAAACATATAAGCCTCTACACCACATTTTGTAAGAGCCTCAAAAAGTCTATAACTTTGTACAGGGGCAACTCTATGGTCTTTTCCACCTTGTATTATTATAAAAGGACAAGAGTTTTTGCTTACAAAATTGAGAGGACACGCAAGATATGCTCTGTGAAGAGCCTCTTGATGTGATGCTGGAGCATCTGTGTTTATGTATGGATTGCTAGGATTTCCGAGACTTGAACGAAGAACATAAAGACCTTCATCTTCACCTGTAAAGCCAATTAATTGTGACCTTGAGGAGGCTGGTGCGTCAGCTTGATTATACATTTCAAGAGGGTCTATTATATGTGGTCTTGCATATTGGTCTGGAGCCAACTGAAGTATATCAGTCATTCCATAGTAGTCAACAACAGCAGTAGGTTTACTTGAATAACTAAGGTTTCCACCAACATTTCCCTCAAGTTCTTCTATTCCATCACTTACGCCTAAAATATTAGCCAAATGTCCGCCAGCTGATTGTCCCCAAACAATTATTCTATCAGGGTCTATATTAAATTTATCAGCATTAGCTCTTAAAAAGCGTATTTGACCTTTTAAATCCCATATCATAGCAGGGAAAAGAGCTTCTGTACTAAGTCTATAATCTGCTGTAACTACCGCAACACCATTATCAAGATTTCTCATACATGCAAAGAAAGGGTCATTTGTGCCTGTATCTTTTTCCATAAGTGATTTGCAAGTATAATCGCCTGAGTTCCACGCACCGCCATGTATATATATTACAACAGGGGATGGCTCTGTCATGCCATCTGGTTTGTATATATTCATACGAAGTTCTCGTGATGTTCCAGCGCCAGCAAGCTCGGTAGGAACAGTATCAACTACAACATCGGCAAAAGTAGGTTCTTTATCAAAGTGTGTGTCAGTTAATGTTTTATACTGTGCAAAAGATGTGGAGCACATTCCCAAAACAAGTGCGGCGCTTATAATTGCTGATAATAATTTTTTCATATTATTAATCCCTCCAATCAGTATAACGAAGGTTCAGCAAGACCAAATTGGTTGCATACAAACCTTACAGCGGCATCATCGGCAAATTTACCTTGATTGCCGTGACCTTGTTTTGTGCTTGTAAACATATAAGCCTCAACACCATGTTTTGTAAGTTCATCAAAAAGCCTCTCACTTTGAACCATAGCCACTCTTACATCAAGACCGCCTTGGCATATAAAGAAAGGACAATCATCGTCACTTACAAAATTAAGCGGTGTGGCTAAATATGCTCTATGTACAGCTTCTGGATGAGCTGCGTTAGGGTTTTGGTAAAGAGAACCTTGAAGACCAAGTTCACCTCTTAAAGCCGGAAGACCGTCACCCTCAACAACGCCGCCAAAGCCTATAACTTGAGCGCGTGTAGCCGTTTTAGCATCGTTTGTATCATAAAAAGTTTTAAAGTCGCCTATATATGGTCTTACATATTGGTCTGGAGCGAGCTGTAAAACGTCAGTCATTCCAAAATAATCAACAACAGCAGTAGGTTTACTTGAATATTCAAGATTTCCTCCAACTGTTCCTTCAAGTTCGGCTACGCCGTCAGTAGTTCCAAGTATGTTTACAAGATGACCGCCAGCGGATTCACCCCAAACTATAATTCTGTTAGGGTCTATATTAAATCTTTTAGCATTAGCTCTTAAAAAGCGTATTTGACCTTTTAAATCCCATATCATAGCAGGATACATAGCCTCTTGGCTAAGTCTGTAATCGGCGGTAACTACTGTACAGCCTTGTTTAAGTGTACTCATGCAGGCAAGGAAAGTACCATTTTCAGCCCAGCCTTTAAAAAGTTTCTCGCATTTATAATCGCCAGTTGACCATTTTCCACCGTGAACATATATTACTACAGGAGTAGGGTTGTTATATCCTTCCGGTTTATAGATGTTCATACATAAGTCTCTTTGCCCGCCGCTTACGTCAAGTTCTACAGTGTCAACTTTTACATCGGCAAATGTAGGCTCTAAATCAAGCACAGGAAAGAGCACTTCAGGGTCAGCCGCAAATGACACGACACAAGAGCTTACAACAAGTGTAAGCGTACATAATAAGGCAAAAATTTTTCTTTTCATAAAATCCCTCCTTAAAAAATAACTGTACTATATTATCGCACAGCATACACAAATATAATATATTATACCATTGTTTTGGTTTAAAATAAATTTGAAATACTTATAAATATTAGACTAAAATTTTGTTTAATAACTATAAATTTGTTTATTTTAGTAATTAAATTTGTTAATAAATAACATTAATTATTAATTTTTTATTAATATAGTATATTGGTTTTTGTATAAAAAGACTTTTAAGTATGTAATTTTAATTTTTTAATAGATATAAAGTCAAAGACTATTCGTATTTTTTATTTCATAAAAAATACTCATAACCTCAGGCGTTTAAAAACGCCTATGTACTCAGTTGGAGCTTGTACTCTCACTGAGTACATAAGTAAGCCCCATTACCTAAGAGGCGGGGACTTACTTAGTCGGTTAAAAACGTCATAATCAAAAAAATAGATTATGACGTTTATTTATTAGTTTTCTTTTATTAAATAACTTATGGTTGAGGCGAAAACACAAAGCGCTATATCTACAAACCATATAAAATTGTAACTTCCAAATGTGTCTAAGCATATTCCACCAGCCCATGCCGATATAAAATTTCCTGCCTGATGTGAGAGAAAAGCTAAACTGAATAATATAGAAGCGCCCCTTGTACCAAATAATTTTTGGCATATTCCCAAAACCGGAGTTACAGTTGATGAACCAGTAAAGCCAAGCAAAAATATGTAAACACATACTATGCTAATTGACTTTGGGAGTATAAAAAACAATATTACTATTATTGGTCTTGCGCCAAAAAGACTTCCATGCCAAATATGGGTTGTGTTATGCCAAAAGCAATCTGACCAATATCCAAAACCCTGCTTCTTCCATTTTTTGGGCTAATAACTCTTTTTCATCACCTGTAATAACTAAAGTTAATATACTATATTTACAATGCCATTTTGGAGCTGTTTTGGCGGCAGTTTGTAGTATTTTTTATTCTAAATAATCACTTTTGTACAACATTTTAATTCATTCTTAATACAATACATGTATTAGTCCACATGTGTCTTTTTGTCAATAGTAAAAAAATATTTTTCACATGAAGGGGGATTTTGAGTTTTTACGCCGTATTTATTTGATTGACACATCTAAAATAAGATAGTATAATAATACGGTACTTTAAGATTTTAAAATTTCCACGCTAGCCGGGGAATTAGCGGTGTCCTGTACCCACAATCCGCTATAGTGGGGGTGATGCCCGACGCAGGCTCTTTTGTTTTACTGGTCTGCCCTTTGAAGAGAGCGTTGAAGGCTGAGTCTTGTGCAACAAAAACTTACGAACCGTGTCAGGTCTGGAAAGAAGCAGCACTAAGTAACCACTTTTGTGT
The DNA here is from genome assembly GCA_949743655.1 of uncultured Eubacteriales bacterium. Taxonomy (GTDB): domain Bacteria; phylum Bacillota; class Clostridia; order Lachnospirales; family Anaerotignaceae; genus Neoanaerotignum_A. Next base: position 5,584 of record CATJUP010000162.1, on the reverse strand, counting down.
GCCACAAGGTAGCTTGGCTGGAGCTAAGGACAAAGGTAACGCTTTGAAACAGGTGTCAAAATCGGGCGCGTGGATTTATAATATATATTTTATAATTAATTATTGAGACTACAATTAAGTAATACAAGCCGCGCTTTTCGCGCGGTTTTAAATTAATTACAGAAAGGCAAAAACTATGTCTTATCAGGCTTTATACAGAAAGTTTAGACCTACAAGTTTTGACGGTGTTATTGGTCAGGAGCATATAGTGCGTACGCTTAAAAATGAGATAATATCAGATATGGTTTCTCATGCTTATCTTTTTTGTGGTACAAGAGGTACTGGAAAAACTTCAACAGCTAAGATTTTTGCTAAGGCTATAAATTGTACATCGCCTATAAATGGGGAGCCTTGTGGCGAGTGTGTCATGTGTAAATCGGCACAGGAAGGACGTGGAGTAAATATTATAGAAATTGATGCCGCCTCAAACAATGGTGTTGACAATATACGTGATATACGTGAGGAAGTAAAGTATCCGCCTACAGAAGGAAGATACAAAGTGTACATTATAGACGAGGTACATATGCTTTCGGCAGGAGCTTTTAATGCTCTTTTAAAAACTCTTGAGGAACCACCGGCGCATGTTATATTTATATTAGCTACAACAGACCCTCAAAAAGTACCTGTAACTATACTTTCAAGATGCCAAAGATTTGATTTTAGAAGAATTTCATCTGGAGAAATTGCCCAAACATTAAAAAAATATACTGATATACAAAATGTGGATGTAGAATATAAAGCGCTTGAGACAATAAGCCGTCAAGCAGACGGCTCTATGAGAGACGCGCTTAGTATACTTGACCAGTGTATTGCTTTTTATAACAACGAGATTATAACAGAAGATAAAGTTTTTGAAGTATGTGGAGCTGTTGATAACAGTGTGTTTTTTGACATGTTAAATGCACTTATATCTAAAAACGCCCAATACGCTGTTAATATTGTAGATGATATTGTTTATAGAGGAAGAGACATAACTCAGTTTGTTATATCGTTTATAGAGCATTTGAGAAATATTTTAGTTGTAAGCACTGTAAATGAGCCTGAAAATGTTATTGATATGTCTCAAGAGGGTATTAATAAACTTACAGAACAGTCAAAAAAAGTTTCTTCAGAAGAGGCTGTTTATTTTATACGGGTTTTTTCTCAGTTGGTGTCAAACATGAAATACTCGGCTAATCAAAGAACACTTCTTGAGGTTGAGATTATAAAACTTTGCGCCGATTTACCTCAGAATAATATTGATTATGTTTTAGCGAAAATAGCTAATATTGAGAAAAATATTAAAGAGGGGGCGTTTTTTCAAAAAGAAACAGTAGTTTTAAAAAATGAGAATACTGATTTAAAAATGAAACAAGCGCAAAAGCCTAAAAATATGGTTAAGGCTGTTCCAGAGGATATAAAAAACGCTATAAATATGTGGAAAGGTCTTTTTGCTGACACAAAAGAACCTTATAAATCTTTATTTGATATGACTTTTGCTGAATATATGGAAGACGAGCGCATTACAGTGGTTTGTGAAGATAGTTATAAGGATTTAATTGAAAGTAAAAAAAGTGTGCTTTTAAATGATATAAACACTAAACTTAAAAAAGAGTTTAATATAAAAATAATTTCTAAAAGTGAGTATGATGATTACAAGAATATAAATGGCGTGAATGATACATTGAATACTGATGAGAGCGCTTTTTTTAATGCTGCTACAGGTATGTTTTCTGACGCTGATATAATTGACTGATATTTAAGGAGGAATAAAAATGGCAAGAGGCGGATTTAACGGTATGGGTGGCATGAATATGCAAAACCTTATGTAACAGGCACAAAAAATGCAGAAAAAAATGGAAGAGACACAGGCGGCTTTGGCTGAAAAAACAACTGAAGTAACATCCGGCGGCGGAGCGGTAAAAGTGATTATAACAGGAAAAAAAGTATTGCAGTCAATTAAATTAGACCCAGAGGTTGTAGACCCTGATGATGTGGAAACACTTGAGGATACTATACTTTCGGCTGTAAATGAGGCAATAAGACAGGCTGATGAAATGGCTAACAACGAAATGGGAAAAATTACCGGCGGAGTTGGCAATGGCATGTTCTAATATTACAGGTGGAAACAATGAATTTTTATGGAAGTTATATTACTAACCTTATAAAAGAGCTTTCTTCTCTTCCGGGAATAGGCTCTAAAACAGCCCAAAGACTGGCGTTTTACATAATAAATATGCCGGAAGAAAACGCCGCGGCATTATCAAAAGCTATAATAGAAGCTAAAAAGAACATAAAATATTGTTCGGTTTGCTGTAATATATCAGATAGTGATGTTTGTACGGTTTGCGATAATTTAAAGCGAGACCATGCTACTATTATGGTTGTAGAAGACCCGCGCGACATGGCGGCTTATGAGAGAACAAAAGAGTACAAGGGAGTTTATCATGTTCTTCATGGGGCTATATCTCCTATGGCGGGTATAGGACCAGAAGACATACATATTAAAGAACTTTTGGAGAGAATACACAAAAAGGCGCCTAAAGAGATAATAATAGCCACAAACCCAAATGTTGAGGGTGAGGCTACTGCTATGTATTTAAGTAGACTTATAAAGCCTTTGGGTATAAACGTAAGCCGTATAGCTAATGGTGTACCAGTTGGCGGGGATTTGGAATATGTTGATGAGGTTACTTTATCAAGAGCGCTTGAGGGGAGACGCCCTATGTAAAGGAGAATAACAATGAGCAAAGCGGATGACATATTTATATATAACTGCAAAGACATAATTGAAAACGGGTATTCTACCGAAAACGAGAAAAACCGCCCTAAATGGGAAGACGGCACAGAGGCTTATACAATTAAAAAATTTGGTGTTATAAACAGATATGACCTTTCTGAAGAGTTTCCTATACTTACATTAAGATATACAAACTGGAAAGCGGCTATAGATGAGGTATTATGGATTTGGCAAAAGAAATCAAATAACATTAAAGAACTAAACAGCAGTATATGGAACCAATGGGCGCGTGAAGACGGAACTATAGGCAAGGCTTATGGTTATCAATTAGGTGTTAAACACAAGTATAAAGAAGGTTATTTTGACCAAGTTGATAGAGTTTTGTATGATTTAAAAAACAACCCTTTTAGCCGCAGAATAATGACTAATATTTATAATTTTGAAGATTTAAACGACATGAGTCTTTATCCATGCGCTTACAGTGTTACTTTTAATGTAACTGGCAAAAAACTTAATGCTATACTAAACCAGCGTTCTCAAGACACTCTTACGGCTAACAACTGGAATGTTGTTCAGTATGCCGCTCTTGTGCATATGTTTGCTCAGGTAAGCGGACTTGAGGCGGGAGAGCTTATACATGTTATAAGTGATATGCACATATACAACAGGCATATAGATATGGTTAAAAAACTTATATCAAGAGAGCCTAAAAAAGCGCCTAAATTTGTAATTAACAATGATATTGATAATTTTTATGACTTTAAATTGAGTGACTTTAATGTTATAGATTATGAGTATGGTGAGAGTATAGGCAAAATTCCAGTGGCTATATGAGGTGTTTTATATGAATATTATTGTTGCTGTTGACCAAAATTGGGCAATAGGTACTAATGGCGGACTATTGATGGATTTAACCGAGGACATGAAGTTTTTTAGAGAAAAAACGAATGGCTCGGCTGTTATAATGGGAAGAAAAACTCTTGAGACTTTTCCAAATAAAAAACCGCTCAAAAATAGAGTTAATATAGTTATATCCAAAAGTTCTGATTTGGGTAGTGAGGGTATTATAAAAGTGTCATCAATACAAGAGGCTTTAAACGAGGCTAAAAAATATGACAATGTATTTGTTATAGGCGGCGGCACTATATATAATCAAATGCTTAAATATTGTGATACGGCGTATGTGACTAAAATACAAAGTAAGTTTTTAAATGCTGATACTTTTATAGATAATATTGACAATATGCCAGAATGGAATATTGTTGAAAAAAGTAGTCTAAAAGAATATAATGGTATTAAGTTTAGTTTTGTTACATACAAAAGGGCTTAATAAAATTTTAATTAAAAGAGGTGTTTTATAATGGTTCCAGCAAGTGTGGCTATACAGGTTCTTCCGCTTACTCTTGATGATAATGAGACGGTAAGAATTGTAGATGAGGTAATAGATTATATAGACTCAACAGGTCTTAAATATTTTGTTTCGCCTTTTGAAACTACTATTGAAGGCGATTATGACGAGCTTATGGACATAGTTAAAGAGTGCCAGCACATAGCTATTAAGTCAGGAGCGCCTGGAGTTAATACTTTTGTTAAAATATTTTTTAACCCTAACGAGGGTGTGCTTACTATAAACCAAAAAACTGATAAATATCTTGAAGTTGACACAAGAAACAAAGAACTTAATATGTAATTGCTTAAACACTTCCTTTCTTGAAAGAAAGGAAGCGAAAGAACTTTAACTTTTAACCGTTGTGTGAAGAATTTATTAGCAAACTGATTTAGTTTATGTTTACATAGCAAACACATGTTTTTTATTTCTTGAAAGAAAGGAAGCGAAAGAACTTTAACTTTTAGCCGTTGTGTGAAGAATTTATTAGCAAAACTGATTTAGTTTATGTTTACATAGCAAACACATGTTTTTTATTTGCAGAAAGGGAAAAAGCAAAACAACTCATAACTGTAGCGAAGTAAATACCAAGCAATATTGCTGATATTGTATAGTAAAAGTTCTGCTAATATAATAAGGTATATTTCTGCTTGTGGAAATTATTTGAAAATTTAAAAAAGTTTGAAAACATTTTAGACAAAATAAACCGCTGACCAAAATGGTTGGCGGTTTTAGAATAGGAGAAAGAATTTATGGTATTAAAAAAATATGTTTATTTAGTAATTGGTATTGTACTAATTTTAGTGGGATGTTCAAAAAATAGTGATGTGAAGCCGCCAGAAACCGTTCTAAAACAAGAAAACAACATACAGGAAAAAAACGAGGATATAAAACATGAGCCAAAACAAGAATATGAAACAGAGCAGAAAAATAAAGGCGAGTTTTTATACGGCACATGGCTATCGTATGACGGTGAAAGATATAGATATTATGTTTTTAATGACGATGGCGTCTCTGGGGCTTTTGTGTTTCAAGAAACAGGTACTGGACTTAATTTTGAGTATGAAATAAATGATAACAGCATTGTGTTTCATATGGGAGATGTTGAAGACAATTCTCAAGCAGTAATTGAAATAAATGACGATGAACACTTTACACTTAAATGGGATGAATATGCAAAAGAAAATTTTACTTATTTATCTGATGAAATGGAAAGTTCTTTCCAATATTATAGTGATAACGAATTATGTTATATGGCAATTTTGTATGCCAATAAACATGCCAAAGAAAATGAGGACTTGTCAAATTTAAATGCGGCGCTTATTGTTAATGAAGACCAAAGTGTTACAATTCAGCTTTATGAGGAGCTTGACGGGCACAATTCCACATACGCTTGGTATACTGTTGACCGTAAAAGCGCTGTTAGATCGGAAGAGCGT
>CATJUP010000161.1 GCA_949743655.1 uncultured Eubacteriales bacterium | reverse complement strand
TAAATGTATACCTTTTTTTATTTCTTGAAACAAAGCAAGCGAAAGAACTTTAACTTTTAATTAGTATATACAAATCTTTACAACAAACTTACTTCACATTTACTAAATAAATGTACGCCTTTTTTTATTTCTTGAAACAAAGCAAGTCAAATAACTTTAAACAGAACCTCATTTTTTTAAACATTAATTTTATTAGAAAAAATGTTAGTTTTTCCAATAAAGTTTTTTACTAATAGGTGCCGCAAAGAAGTGCGGGCACGAGCGGAGCAAGTGAATTTCGCGACAGCGAAATCACTGAAGGGTGTCGCAAAGAAGTGCGGTTGCTAAATGTTTAGTGGTTATTCGCTCGCTTAAACTGCTTAAAAATTCAAAAAAGTCTTGAAAAAAGCTCTTTTCAACAACCTGTAATTAAGTCATTATTGGGGATATTCTATAAAGTGCAAACTCCTTATGCCCAAGTTTTTCAGTGGCTGTCTCTTTTCCTTCTATAACACTCAATATTTCATTAAAAATAATCTCTCCACCTTGTTCTACAGATATTTTTCCCTCAACAATAGAAGACAAATCAACATCAACATTTTCTGCCATATTAACAGCTACATTTTTATTGGCAGTAACTTTTATAACAGGTGCTGCCGCAAAACCCATAGGAGTACCACGCCCCGTTGTAAAAACAACCACTTGTGCCCCCGCCGTACACAGCCCCAATGTACAGGCAATGTCATTGCCAGGCGTATCAACAAACGTAACACCATTTTTTATGGCTTTTTCACCAAAATAAATAGCGTCTGATATTTTAGCTTTTCCTATTTTACATATTCCACCAAGTGATTTTTCTTCTATTGTTGTAAGTCCGCCTTCAATATTTCCAGGTGAAGGCTGTGTTCCTCGTAAATCCACTTTTAAATCCATAGCTACTTTCTCAACAAAATTTATTCTTTGAGTCACAAAATTGTATACTTCATTGTTGGCACTATGTTCTTTTATAATCTCTTCTGCTCCCATAAGCTCGGCTGTTTCTCCAAAAACAACTTTTCCGCCCATATCACAAATTTTTTCAGTAACAAAACCCAATGCTGGATTTGCACCAATTCCAGAAGTATAATCAGAACCACCGCACTCTATTGCCAAAGTTAAATTTGAAATATCCGTTTTTACTCTTTTTTGACTTGATATAATTGACTCAAATTTTTTAATTATTTCGGTTCCCAATTCAACACTTTTTGTAGTGCCGCCGTTTTCTTGAATAACTATAACTTCAGTATTAGGCTGCTCTTTTTTTATCTCGTCATAAAGTTTATATGGTAAAATCTCTTCACAGCCAAGCCCAACAACAATAACAGCACCATTGTTTGGGTGAGTACCCATGCTTTTAAGACAGTTAAACGAAAGTTCCAAATCCTTCCCCAACTGGTCACAGCCGTAAGCGTGAGTATAAGCGTCAGCCAAATCAGATTTATTGGCTATTAGCTGAGCAACATGATTAGCACATGCCACAGTTGATATAACCGCAATTCTGTTTCTTACACCAAAAGTACCGTTAGCTCTTTCAAACATTTCTATATTCAACACAAATCACCTCTTCCCCTACGACTTTCAATATTATTAACATGGGCAAGTTTTCCAGCGCCAATATTATTTGATGCTATGCCTATAGGACACCCATATTTTATTACTAAATCGTTTTTATTAATATTTTTAATAGCTATTTTGTGTCCAGCGTTTATATTATCCAAAGATAAAATATTTCCTATTGTGTCGCCGTTTTTATTTATAAAAACAACTTGCTCATCAGAAATTATGTTTTCTAATGCTGTAGCCACATTATCGGTTTTTTCCAAAATAATAGCTTTTTTCATTAAATTATTACCTCCTATTCATCATTATATTTAGAATGTCATTCTAATTATTAATATAAAAATAAACAGCGCCTATATAAAGCCGCATATATAATGTAATTAAATTTTTTTCCATTCTCTCATGCCTTTAACAAAAGGCACGAGAGATTTGGAAATTTTAGGAGTTTTTTAAAAACTTAGTACAATAATCCTGGAAGGAATAAACAAACCTGAGGCACCGCTGTAACAATTAATATAGCCACAATAGCCGCAATAATAAATGGCAACGCGTTTTTAAGCATATCCTCAAATTTTATACCGGCTATACTTGCCGCTATATAAAGATTTTCTCCAACAGGAGGTGTAGCCATACCAAGAGAAAGTGTCATTGTCATTACAATTCCAAAATAAATTGGATTAATTCCAAACGATGTTGCTACTGGAAGTAATATAGGTGTAACCATAAGTATACTTGCTGTTGTCTCCATAAAACAACCAAGGAAAAGAAGAAGTAATATTGTAAGACCCATAAACATTGGGGCACCATTTGAAACACTTGCAAATCCTTGACCAATAAGAGCGGCAACACCTTTTATACTTAATATCCATGAAAGTCCAGAAGCCGCGGCAATTATTAACAAAACCATAGCCGTATTTGCAGCAGACTTAACAAATATAAGCATAGCTTGTTTAAAATTAAGCTCTCTATAAATTACAAGTCCGGCAAATAATCCATAAGCCGCCGCAACAGCACCAGCCTCGGTAGGTGTAAACACACCAGAGTAAATACCACCTAATATTATAACTGGAACTAATAAAGCCCAAACAGCATCTTTAAAAGAAGCCCACACTTCTTTACCAGAAATTCCTTTATATTCTTTGTTTGTGTAACCACGTTTTTTTGATATTACATAAATTAATACCATAAGCAGTCCGGCGTAAATAAATCCAGGCACAAATCCTGCTGCAAAAAGCTCACCAATAGATACTTGAGCCGCAACGCCATATACAACCATAGGTATACTTGGAGGTATAATTGTTCCTATTGTTCCCGCAACAGCCTGAACACCTGCAGAAAACTCAGGAGGATACCCTTGTTCTTTCATATCTGGTATAAGCGCGCCGCCTATAGCTGCTGTTGTAGCTGGAGCAGAACCTGATAAAGCCGCAAAAAACGCACTTGCTAAAACCTGAACATGGGCAAGACCACCTGCTAAACCACCAACAAGAGAGTTAGCAAATCTTATAAGCCTTTTAGACATACCGCCTGTTTCCATAAGAGAACCCGCTACCATAAAAAACGGTATAGCCATAAGTGTAAAGCTGTCAACACCAGCATACATTCTTTGAACTAAGTTTATAAAATTTGTTCCCGAAAACGCGAAGCCCACTACTACAGCGCCGCCTATAGCTATGGCTATTGGAATACCAAGCACAAGCAATACAACAAGGGATACAAATATAACAATTCCTAATGTCATTATGCTTCACTTCCCTTCCTGTTTTTAAGCAAAACTATTTCTGTATACAACATTCTTAGTATAACTAATGCCGAGCCTACTGGTATAGCAAGCCATGGAATAATAAGCGGTATACGCGCTGCTTTAGATAATTTTCCAACTTGACCCATACAAATTTGTACTCCATAATAACCAACAAATATAAAAAATACTATTATTATTGCGTTTATTAAAACTTGAACAGCAAATCTCAAATTTGAAGGAAGTTTATCTATAAAAAATTCTACGCCTACATGTGCTCCTACTTTAAAAGCATATGCAGAACCGCCAAATGTAATCCATACAAGACACATTTTAGCTACTTCTTCCGACCATGTTAAAGGCGATTTTAATACATAACGAAATATTACATGTAAAAATATTATAACAGTCATTGAAAACATTGCCAAAAAGCATATACCAACTTCAACATTATCTAAAACTTTTCCAAACATACTTTGATTTTCGTTATCCAAAACTTTGTCCTCCTTATCATTTTATTTTATTAAATCTATATACATGCAGACAGTCAGACCAATTAGCCTTTTTTTGTGGACACCAAAAGTTTTTATCACGCTTTTTTATAGCGAGTAGTTTTGGGTAAAACCAATATTTTATAAGTCAACTACCCGTTTGTATGGGTAGTTGACATTTTGTTTTTTATTTCTTAGCTTCTTCTACAGCTTTAAAGTAAAGCTCAAGTCCCTCAGGTGTAATTTCACTTTCAAATTCTTTGTATACATCTTTTGTTTTATCAACAAATGTTTGATGCTCTTCAGGTGTAAGCTCAACAAGTACCATACCGTTATCCTGAAGTTTTTGTAATTTTTCTTCTTCCTCATCAGCGCTTAATTTACGCATATACTGTGTTGCTTCTTCTACAGCCTGCATAACCCAACCTTGCTGCTCTTCTGTAAGACCATCCCATGAATCTTGACTCATTAAAACAGGTTGTGGGTCATGTACGTGTCTTGTTCTCATTATATATTTTTGAACTTCATATAATCTGTTTCCATATATATTTGCTATAGGGTTTTCTTGACCATCAGCAACGCCTTGCTGTAAAGCGCTGTATAACTCTGCAAAAGGTACAGGTGTAGCTGCTGCTCCAAGAGCATTAAAGTTTGCCATATGAACTCTTGCTGACATTGTTCTTATTTTCATACCTTTAAGGTCATCAGCAGTATGAATTTCTTTGTTAGTTGTAGTAAGATTTCTAAATCCGTTATCCCACCAAGCTATACCTTTTAAACCTGTTCCCTCAAGTGAGTCAAAAAGGTACTGACCAAACTCACCATCATAAAACTTCCAAACTTGGTCATAATTTTCAAAAACAAATGGGAAGTCTACAGTTAAAAACTCACTTGAAAATGGCTGAAGGGCATTTCCAGAAGGTGACGAAAGGTCTATTGTTCCGCCGCCCAAAGACTGAGTCTCAAGAACTGGTTCCTCATCTCCCAAAGCTGATGAAGGATAAATATCAAGTTTCATTGTTCCACCACTTATGTCTTGAAGTACCTCATCCATTTTAACAAAACCTTGATGAACATGGTGTGTTGTGTCAAGCGTATGTGCTGCTATAAGTGTTTTTACCTCTCCACTTGGTGCTGCTGAGCTTGCCCCACCAGAGCTTGCGCCCGAAGAACCACCACTTGATGATGAGCTTCCGCCTCCACATGCTGCCAAAGAAATCGCCATAGAACAAGCTAAAGCAATTCCAATACATTTTTTAAACTTCTTCATTAATAATTCCCTCCCTTAATTTTTTGGTTATATTCCTCAAGCCTAACGGCTTTAACGGCTATAATAATTATGATGATTTAAAGCAATATTTGTCGTATTTGTTCTAAGTATTAGAACAATATTCTAAAGCATTTGGTAAAAATATTTTAGATAGCTTACAACTATCTAAATTAAGAGCATTCTAATATTTACAAAGATATAAAAAATATTTACATATACATAAAACATATGTTAATATTAATATAAAAAAGCCCCTACTGTCAATATATTTTAAAATTTTTGCTGATTTATACAAATATATAGTCACATTTTATTGTTATATTAATATAACAGCGCTATTATTGCCAACATATTTGTAAAAATTAACCGATTTATAAAAATGTGTGGTAATAGTATTTTGTCATATTAATATATTAATATGACATTTTCACTGTTGTCAATATGTTTTATAAAATTCATCTATTTACTCAAATATTTAACAATATTTTAAGGAGATTAACTAATGGAAAAACTTTATAAAGCCAAATATCCTGTTCAAACACTCGAAAAAGCAATAGATATACTTATTTACTTAAAAGAGCATCCTTCCTCAAAAGGATTGTCATTAAACGATTTAAGCGCAGGTCTTAAAATGGGAAAAAGCAATATTCATAGATTTTTGGATACACTGCTTGAATATAACATTGTTGAGAAGTCAGAAAATGGGACTTCTTATTTTCTTAGCTGGGGGCTTTTTGAACTTGGAAGTGTTGTTCCACAATACCGAAATATAAGTTCAGTTAAAATAGACATAATTATTGAGTCTTTAAGCGATAAATTTGGAGAGGTTTTTAACTTAGGTGTTTTAAATGGAAACTCAATGGTAATAATAAAACGTTTTTTTCCATCTAAAGGCATAGTAAAAAATAAACTTATTACAAGTACACGTGTTGGCGATAGAGAGCCTCTTTTTTGTACTGGTATAGGAAAACTATTTTTATCTGACATGTCTTTAGAAGATATAAAAGAGCTTTTTGACAGCGAGCCCGAAAAAAATTTTACACAAAACACAATCAAAAATATAGACACTTTAAACAAAGAAATAGAGTCTGTACAAAAAAATGGATATGCTATTGATAAGGGTGAGTCAGCTATTGATGTTTTTTGTATAGCTGTTCCTATAAGAGATTATACAAACAAAATAATAGCCGGTATAAGTATGAGCGTTCCGGCAAACCGTTTTGAAACTCACGATATAAACAATGTTATTTATGAAATGAAAACAAGTGCTGGTAAAATATCAAAATTCCTTGGAAACACTAACTAATTTTTAATTAATATATGGTTATATTTAGGTGATATATAAAACACAAATAAACACATAAATATTTTATTTGTCTGTTTAATATATCCCTATTATAAACCTACATTAAACCACAAAATATTTTTTAATATTTGTTGACAAAACGTTTTTAGTGTGATATTATATCTTGCGTTAATAAATGAGGTTTGTTTTTAAGCGCTTTTAGCTCAGTTGGTAGAGCAGGTGACTCTTAATCACAAGGTCCAGGGTTCGAGTCCCTGAAGGCGCATAATTTTATTTATATTGTATAAAAGCGGCGTTTTGCACAATAATATGTGTGGGGTGTCGTTTTTTTATTATTATTTATTCTATTTCACGTTTAAAGAAAAATAAACCATTCACATGCTGTAAAAGTTCCCATCCTTCCTGTCCAAATTTGTTTAATTGCACTTCAATCTCATAAGCGTTTTTTTCGTATTGTTTTGTGGTTATAGGTACTGTTACAGGTATTACAGCCACTTTATACTCATATTTTCTCATTAGCTTACACCTCTTTATATTTATAAACACTCATTTTGTACTCTAAAATTTTTTAAAAATTTTAACGATTTTATATCACCGCATAAATGCTCTCTTACATATATAGTTATAAATTTCTCAAGCTGTTCTAAAACCTCTGCCGAAAGCCTAAAGCCAAATATATTTTTGCCATCATTCTTTATAACATAGTCTATAGCCATCCTTGCTCCTTCCAATAAAGGATAACTTCCTGGTTTTTTTGCGGCACAGTTTTGGCATATAACCCCTCCCATACGAGCATTAAAAAAACCGTTTTCAATTTTATTTCCACAGTCCGAACAATTTTCACCACCAGATATAAGCCCCAAAATATCAAGCAGTTTTATCTCAAATATAATAGCCGCCAGCCTCGGCTCAAAATTTGTTTGCGCTAAAACGGCAAAAGTTATAAGAGTAATACGAAGTACATCATTGCTCTCCATTTCGTCTGGTATTGCTTTTTCAGTAAGCTCGCATATAAAAGAGGCATAAGCAAATTTTTCTATATCCTGTCTTATAGCATAAAATGCTTCTATTATATCGCCTTGATAAGCGTTGTAAAAATTTCGGTTTTTATAAACTACAAAAGAACTGTAAGAAAAAAGCTGAGCTGGCGCCGAAAGTTTGCTTTTAGCGCTCTTAGCACCTTTAGCCGATACGGTTATTTTTCCAATATCTTTAGCCAGCACAACAAGACGTTTGTCTTTTTCTCCCATTGCGGTTTCTTTAAGCACAATTCCCTCAATTTTTTCCTCCGCCATAAAAACCCCTCAAAATTCCAGTCCCTTTTTATATAATCTTATAACTTAATAAAGCCAAAAAATAAACACATTTACACTTTTTTAGCGTCATAACCAAAATTTTTAAGTAAAAAGTCATTGTCACGCCAATTCTTTTTTACTTTTACCCAAAGCTGAAGGTTTATTTGTTCGCCTAAAAGCAGACTTATATCCTGTCTTGACTGTATACCTATATTTTTAAGCATATTTCCGCCTTTACCTATTATAATACCTTTGTGGGAGTCTCTTTCACAACATATAACAGCATCCACATCAACAATATTTTTGTCTTTACGCTTTTTTACAGCATTTATTTCAACAGCTATACCGTGCGGCACTTCATCTTTTAAAAGTTTAAGCGCTTTTTCCCTAACAATCTCGGATATGATTTGGCGTTCGGGCTGGTCTGTTACCATGTCATCCGGAAAATATTTTGGTCCTTCGGGAATATATTTTTTAACCACCTTAATAAGCTCGTCAGTGTTTTTGCCATTTAAAGCCGATAGAGGCACTATATCATCAAAATTATACATATGGCTAAACACTTCTGTTGTTTTTAAAACTTTCTCTTCGTCAAAACAATCTATTTTGTTTATTACAAGTACAACAGGTGTTTTTACTTTTTTTAAACGCTCTATAATATTCTCATCATCAGGTAAAGCCCTTCCCAAAGGCTCTACAAGCATTAATATAACATCTACCTCATCAAAAGTATTAGCAGCGGCTTTAAGCATATACCCATCAAGTTTATTTTTAGGTTTATGTATACCTGGGGTATCTATAAATATAGCTTGAAAATCATCTTTTGTAAGTATAGCTTGTATACGGTTTCTTGTTGTTTGCGGTTTTGGCGATATTATAGCTATTTTTTCACCAACAAGCTGATTAATAAGTGTAGACTTGCCAACATTTGGTCTGCCTATAAAAGAAACAAAACCAGAATAAAATTTACTCAATTAATTTACCTCTCTTATCTCAATAAGTTTATTTTTTATGGCTTTTATATCCTCCCACGCCGGTTTCTTTTTACTCATATCCCTTAAAACAGCCGCCGGATGAAAAGTAGCCATAATATATGTATTTTTACGCTCTATCCACAAACCTCGTTCTTTTGTTATTTTAAATTCTGGGTTTATAATAGCTTTTGCGGCTATACGCCCAAGACAAATAATTATTTTTGGTCTTATAAGCAAAAACTGCTTTCTAAGATAATTAATACAAGCCGATTGTTCCTCATCAAGAGGGTCACGGTTATGCGGCGGTCTGCACTTTACAACATTTGCTATATAATAATCGCTCTCCTCAATTCCCGCGGCTATAAGCATTTTGTTAAGCAACTGTCCTGCTGGACCAACAAATGGTATTCCTTTTAAATCCTCCTGTTCTCCTGGACCTTCACCAACAAACATAATATCGGCGTTTTTAGAACCTCTGCCTATAACCACATTTGTTCTGCCCTCACAAAGAGGGCATTTTCTGCAATTAATACACTCATTTTCAAATTCTTCCCAATTCAAATTTAACTCACCGCCTAAAAATTTAAAGGGTTCACCCCTTACTACAAAAAGGATTTATATTTTTGGTCACGTCCAATAACACTTGTATACACCGTTCAATTTTAAAGCTCTTTCGCTTTCTTTTAATAAAGAAAAAAGATATATTTTTTGTGTAAACATATGTTAAAGTTGCTCTTAATACTTGCACACAATGGTTACGAGTTAAAGTTCTTTCGCTTCCTTTCTTTCAAGAAAAAAAATATATATT
>CATJUP010000160.1 GCA_949743655.1 uncultured Eubacteriales bacterium | reverse complement strand
TTTAAAATTGAAATAATATTTATATATTAATATTATAAAATTAATAGTTTTTAGTAGATATAAAAGCCTTTTTGTGGTATCATTTTACATATAAATTAAGAAATTTGGTGTAAATTATGGTATCTATTGTAAAAAGCAGTACACTTTTAGGCGTTGAAGGCGTGTTAGTTGATGTTGAAACAGATACATCAAATGGACTTCCGGCGTTTGATATAGTTGGTCTTCCTAATTCTGTTGTTAAAGAGGCTAAAGAACGTGTTAGAAGCGCCATAAAAAACTCAGGATTTGAATTTCCGGTAAAAAGAATAACTGTTAATTTGGCACCAGCGGATATTAAAAAAGAAGGCGCTGTTTTTGATTTGCCAATAGCCGCTGGTATTATGCTCTGCTCCAAAATAATATCAGATAAATTTGTAAATGATTTTATGATAGTGGGAGAGCTTTCGCTTGATGGCGGCGTTAAACCAATAAGCGGTGTTTTGCCAATGGTACACAGCGCTTTTAAAAACGGTGTTAAAAAATTTATAGTTCCTCCAGAAAACGTTAAGGAGGCTGCACTATGTGAACAGGCAGAAATATATTGTGTTAGAAACATAAATGAATTGGTAAGTTTTTTAAATGAGCCACAAATGAGACGCAAGTTTAAACCAGATGAGGATATTTTTTTAGAGTCAGGTAATACATTTTTGGATTTTGCTGATGTTAGGGGTCAGGAAAACGCCAAAAGAGCTATAGAAATCGCCGCGGCAGGATACCACAATATACTTATGAAAGGTCCGCCCGGTTCTGGTAAAACAATGCTTGCCAAAAGACTTCCTTCTATAATGCCGCCTCTTACTTTTGATGAAAGCCTTGATATAACAAAAATTTACTCAGTAGCGGGAATTTTAAAAGATAATGGAAAACTTATAAACACAAGACCTTTTCGCTCACCACATCACACAATATCGCCGGCGGCGCTTACAGGGGGAGGAAAAATTCCTAAACCTGGCGAAATATCACTTTCGCACAAAGGAATACTTTTTTTGGACGAGCTGCCAGAATTTAAGAGAAACACTCTTGAGATACTTCGTCAGCCGCTTGAGGATAAAGAGGTAACTATATCAAGAGTAAACTCAACAATTACTTATCCGGCAGACTTTATGCTTGTAGCCGCAATGAACCCTTGCCCATGTGGATATTATGGAGACGGCGACAAATGCCGATGTTCTGTAAGTGAGATATTAAAATATACAAACAAAATAAGCGGTCCTTTGCTTGACAGAATAGATATACAAGTTGAGGTTTCGGCTGTTAAGTATGAGGATTTATATGTTAATAAACTCGCCGAGGCATCGGAAGATATTAGAAAACGTGTTGTTAGAGCGCACAATATACAGCTTGAGAGATATAAAAACGAG
This sequence comes from uncultured Eubacteriales bacterium, assembly GCA_949743655.1. Classification (GTDB taxonomy): domain Bacteria; phylum Bacillota; class Clostridia; order Lachnospirales; family Anaerotignaceae; genus Neoanaerotignum_A. Next base: position 10,433 of record CATJUP010000160.1, on the reverse strand, counting down.
GGTATACATTTTAACTCGCAGCTTACAGCACCATTGATAGAAAAATACTGTGTTCTTGGAGAAAAAGAAAAAGAGACATTAAGCATGGCTTTTGATAGGCTTTCTTTAAGCGTTAGAGGATACCATAAAATATTAAAAACAGCAAGAACAGTAGCCGACATTGAGGGTAGTGAAAATATAAGTGTTAAACATATAATGGAAGTTATACAATACAGAGGTTTTGACAGAAAATATATTGTTTGAGGTTTGATATAAAATCAGCTTTTACAGCATATCCTTTATTTTAAAGGAGGGATATTGTTTTGGCTGATTTTATTATTTATATTATGGGTATTGTTGATAAGTTTGGCTATATTGGAGTTTTAGTTTCATCGGCGCTTGAGTATGCGTGCTTTCCTATGTCAAGCGAAATTCTCTTGCCATTTATAGGCTGTTGTGTTTATAACGGAAGTATGGAGCTTATAAACGCTGTTTTTGCGGCTACAATAGGAGCCGTTTTTGGCTGTACGTTTTGTTTTTATATGGGAAGATTGGGAAAGAGGTTTATTGACAAACTTTGTAGGTATGGTGTTATAAAAGACGGAATTAGCGTAGCTGAAAGAAAATTTGATGAGTATGGGGACTTTTCAGTTTTTATATTGAGGCTTTTTCCTATAGCGCGTACATACGTGTCTTTTCCGGCGGGAATGAGCAATATGAGTTATACAAGATTTATATGCTTTACGGCGGCTGGTGCTTTTGTTTGGAATTCTATGCTTATATCAGCTGGATATTTATTGGGTGAATACTGGAAAAATGTGTCAGATTTTATGTTTAATCATAAACTTGCGTTTAATATTATAATATTTACTGTTATAGCTTATATTTTAATTACAGCTTTAAGAAAAAAATTGTGTTTAAAAACTAAATAAAATTGTAAAATGCAAAATGTGTGTTAATTTTTTAGGTCACTTTATTTGATTTTAAAGTGACCTATTTATATGTTTTATTTTTTGTTGTAATATGGATAAAATATTTTGTAATTATAATTTTATTATAGTGTAAAATTTAATCTAACTGCTAAATAATTATGGAAAAACAATGTATTTTAAAGTATAATAAATATAAATTAATGTGAATTGGAGGTTTTTAGACATGGACAAACAAAATTGGGAATTGGGTACTCAAGCTGTACAGGGTGAATATTGGCCTGATAATGCTAAAGCAAGAGTTGTTCCGCTTGAGATGAGTACCACTTATAGATATGATACCTGTGAGGAATTGGCTAAAGTTTTTGACCTTGAACAGGATACAAATATGTACACAAGAATTTCAAACCCTACAACAGATATACTTGAAAGAAAAATATCGCTTATGGAGGGTGGAGTTGGGGCTTTAGCCACATCATCAGGAATGGCGGCGGTAAGCATAGCTTTGCTTAACATATGTAAAAAAGGCGATAGTATACTTGTATCTAATACTATTTATGGCGGAAGTTATACATTGTTTACAACAACTTTTAAAGATATTGGAATTGAAGCCATTGTTTTTAATCCAGATATATCAGAAGAAGAAATATTAGGTTTAGCTAAACCAAATACAAAACTTATTTATGGTGAAACAATAGGCAATCCTCTTGCTAATGTAATTGATTTTGAGAAATTTTCTAATGTGGCTAAAAAACTTGATATACCTTTTATTGTTGATAATACTTTTGCCACACCGTTTTTGTGCCGTCCTTTTGATTTTGGAGCTAATATAATAATACATTCAACAAGTAAATATATAGATGGACATGCTGTAGCGCTTGGCGGAATAATAGTTGACGGTGGTAATTTTAACTGGGACAATGGAAAGTTTCCAGAACTTGTAGAGCCAGATGAAAGTTATCATGGTGTAAGCTATGTTAAACAGTTTGGAAAATCCGCTTTTATAAGTAAAGCAAGAGTTCAAATTATGAGAAATTTTGGAATGACGCCAAGTCCTTTTAACTCGTGGCTTATAAATTTAGGCTGTGAGACTTTACATCTTAGAATGAGAAAGCACTCAGATAACGCTCTTAAAATAGCAAGATATTTAAGAGACAGTAATATGTGTGAATGGGTTAAATATCCAGGTCTTGAAGAAAACCAATATTATACTCTTGCGCAAAAATATCTTCCAAATGGCTGTAGCGGCGTTATGACTTTTGGTGTAAAAGGCGGAAGAGACAGTGCGAGAAAGTTTATAAACTCGCTTAAAATGGTAGCGCTTGTAACACATGTTGCGGATTCAAGAACATGTGTTTTACAACCAGCGTCAACGACTCACAGACAGTTATCTGACGATGAACTTGTAGCCTGTGGAATTTCGCCAGATATGATAAGGCTTTCGGTTGGCATTGAAGAACCAGAAGATATTATAGCTGACTTTGAACAGGCTTTTGAGAAATGCAGATAAAAAAATACTTATGACCAACAGTGTTGGTTAAATAAATGCTTTTTTATGACATGAGATTAATAATTATAAATTATGGTATTAATTATGGAGGAGTAAAAATGGCTTTTTGTTCTAATTGCGGAAATCAATTACAAAACGGAGTGTCTTTTTGTTCTAATTGCGGCGCGAGGGTTGGAGAAACAGAAAAGAATTCTTTTGATTATAATATTGATAAGGAAAGAATTTTGCTTGAGGGATTATGTAATAGAATAAAAAGTGTGTTTAATGTGCAAGGTGGGCACGCGATACTTACTAATAAGCGTTTTATATACAATAAGCATAGTTTTGCCAAAATAGCAGCTATGGGAATATTGGTTAATTTTACAAAAGGCACTTACGATTTTGACATTGATTTAACGGATATTGTTCAAGTGAAAGACGGAAGACAAGGTTTTGTTAAAACCATAGTTATGGTAAATAAATCTGGTGAGGAATATAGTTTTTCCGTTTTTGACAGACAAAGATGGGTTATAGAACTCACTAATTTGTTGGGAAAAGAAAAAGTTATTTGTACTTTGTAAATTAATTGTCAAATAGTATTAATATTTTTATGTAAATGGCTAAAATATTGCTTATATAAATATGTTTTTAACTGGGGGCGGTGAAATTTGAGAGATACAATTACTATAAACCAAATTGAAATGCTTTTGGAAAATAACTATGGAGACCCTCACAGATTATTGGGTCTGCATATTATATCCGATAATGGAAACAATTTTGTGGTTGTAAGAGAGCTTATACCAGGAGCTGTATCTATTGAAATAAAAGACAGCCTCTCTGGCGAAAGATATTTAATGCAAAAAATTCATGACAATGGATTTTTCTCTGTTGTTATAGGAGATAGGAGCGAATATTTTAAATACTCGCTTGTTGTTGATTTTGGCGGTGGAAACGTATGGGAGACATCTGACCAGTACACTTTTGAGCCCACTGTTACGGACTATGACAGATACCTTTTTAATAGCGGTACAAATTATATGGTATACGATAAACTTGGAGCACATTCAATTACTATAGATGGTATACAAGGTGTTTCTTTCGCTGTATGGGCACCTAATGCCAAAAGTGTAAGTGTTATAGGCGATTTTAATATGTGGGACCCACGAAGAAGTCAAATGCGTCTTTTAGCTGAAAGTGGTATATGGGAAATATTTGTTCCAAATGCTAAAGAGGGCGACAAATATAAATATCGCATAAAAGACGAACATGGCGGTATGGTTGACAAAACAGACCCTTATGGCTTTTTTACAGAGTTAAGACCGGGTACAGCATCTATAATATATAATATACACAAATATGAGTGGCATGACGATGAGTGGCTCAAATACAGAACAGAACACGAGAGATATGACAGACCCGTTAATATATACGAAGTGCATATGGGCTCATGGCGGCGTATAGGTAACGAAGACCGGTTTATGACGTATAGAGAAGCCGCTGATATGCTTTTGAAATATGTTAAGGATATGGGATATACTCATATTGAGTTTATGCCTCTTACAGAACATCCTTTTGATGGTAGCTGGGGGTATCAGGTTACTGGATATTTTGCGCCTACAAGCCGTTATGGAACGCCTGAGGATTTTATGTATCTTATTGATATGTGTCACCAAAACGGCATAGGTATTATAATGGATTGGGTTCCGGCGCATTTTCCTAAAGATATTTCTGGGCTTGCCCGTTTTGATGGAACAGCGCTTTATGAACATGAAGACTCTCGTTTGGGTGAGCATGTTGAATGGGGAACATATATATTTAATTATGGAAGAAATGAAGTTAAAAACTTTCTTATATCAAACGCTTTTTACTGGCTTAAAGAATACCATATTGACGGTCTTAGGGTAGATGCCGTTGCGTCTATGCTGTATCTTGATTATGCGAGAAACGCTGGTCAGTGGATACCTAACAAATACGGCGGAAGAGAGAATATTGATGCTGTTGAGTTTTTAAAACATCTTAATTCAATAATAAGAAAAAATTTCCATGGTGTAATGATGATGGCAGAAGAGTCTACATCTTGGGAAGGTGTAACAAGAGATACAGCGTATAATGGTCTTGGTTTTACATTTAAGTGGGATATGGGCTGGATGAATGACTTTTTAAGTTATATAAAAAAAGAAAGCGTATACCGCAAATATCATCATAATTATATAACATTTAGTATGATGTATAATTATAACGAGAACTTTATACTTGTGCTATCTCATGACGAGGTTGTGCATATGAAAGGCGCTATGATGTATAAAGTTCCAGGGGATATGTGGCAGAAAGCGGCTAATTTGCGTGTTTCTTATGGTTTTATGTATGGACACCCAGGCAAAAAATTGCTTTTTATGGGCAATGAAATAGGTCAGTTTTCGGAATGGAGTGAGGCAAGAAGCCTTGATTGGCATATATTACAGTATAATGTACACAAAAATTTAAAGGATTATATGAAAGATTTAAACCATTTTTATCTTAAACATCCAGCTATGTGGAAAATGGACTTTGACCCAAAAGGTTTTGAGTGGATCGACTGTGACGACTCTCAAAGAAGTATTATTTCTTTTGAAAGAAGATGTGATACCGAAAAACTTACTATAGTATGTAATTTTACCGAAACAACTTACGATAATTTTAGACAAGGTGTTTTTGAGGAGGGTAAATATAAAGAGGTATTTAACAGCGATGACCTTTTTTATGGTGGTACAGGCAGATTAAATCAAAATGTTATTGTCTCGGAACAAATACAGTGTTCAAAAGCACCTAACAGTATAAATATCAAACTTCCTCCGCTTGGTTTTGTTATATTTAAAAAAGTAGTGGAATAATTTAAAAAATTTAGCGATTTTTAATTTTTTATGGCTTTAAAGTATTTTTTAGTGTTGACGACACACAATTTTTTGTGTATAATCTAATAATGTATGATGTGCTGGTGTGTGCTGTAGGAAGACATACATTGTGCTAATCATAAATTAAGCTTACGGAGGGAGGGAAATTCATGTCAGAGGTTAGAGTAAAAGAAAATGAATCCTTAGATAGCGCTCTTCGTCGCTTTAAAAGAAACTGCGCCAGAGATGGTATAATGGGTGAAGTTCGTAAAAGAGAACATTACGATAAACCAAGCGTTAAGCGTAAAAAGAAATCAGAGGCTGCAAGAAAGCGTAAATTCAAATAATCGAAGGCTGAGATGATTTTATGTCTTTAAAAGACAAATTGTTATTGGATTTAAAAGACGCCATGAAAAATAAGGACAATGTACGTAAAAATACTATACAGCTTGTCCGTTCAGGTGTTCTTCAAATTGAGAAAGACAATAAGATTGAGCTTGACGACGAAGGTATACTTGATGTTATATCAAAAGAGCTCAAAAAACGCCGTGACTCTATGCCAGACTTTATTAAAAGCGGACGTCAGGATTTAATTGATAACCTTAATGATGAGATTAAAATTTTACTTGAATATTTGCCAAAACAACTTACAGAAGACGAAATTAAAAATTTGGTTGATGAGGCTTTAAAACAAACTGGGGCGTCTTCTATAAAGGATATGGGCAAAGTTATGGCTAATTTAGCGCCAAAAGTAAAGGGTCGTGCTGATAATAAAGTAGTAAGCGGCTTTATAAAACAAATGCTTAAATAAACAAACAACCGCTGTTTTTAACAGCGGTTTTAGTTTTATTTCCTTCCTTACCTACTTTCTTTCAAGAATTAAAGACATAGTTTTTGGTTTGCAGATAAATATTTGTTAAAACTGTAGTAGGCAATATACATGATTAAAGTTGAAGTTATTTGTCTTACTTTCTTTCAAGAATTAAAGACACAGTTTTTGGTTTGCAGATAAATATTTGTTAAAACTGTAGTAGGCAATACACATGGTTAAAGTTAAAGTTCTTTGTCTTACTTTCTTTCAAGAAAGTAAGCGGGGTGTGGGGTAGAGACCAATTATTTTAAATATAATTCTCATATTTTTTTAAAAAACAAACTCCAACTGTGTCAGGTCCCGTGTGGGAAGCTATTGTAGCGCCTATATAAAAAGGCGATATAAAATTGTTACATTTTAATTTTTCTTTAAGACCCTCAAAAAAAGGTAAAACCTCATTAGGAGTATTCGTTGTACCTATTGTAAACACATAGTTTTGAGGGTTTTCTTTGTTTTTAGTGAAATACTCTTCTGTTATCTCAATAAGTTTTTTTAAACCATTTTTACGGCTGCGTACAATGCCAGCTACATCAATTTCACCATTTTTAAGCTCTATAAGAGGCTTGATTTTTAGTATTCCACCAGAAATAGCGGCAAGTTTTCCTATCCTTCCGCCTTTTTCGAGATGAGTAAGAGCGCCCACCATAAACATTATACGTGAGTCAGTTTTCATTTTAGCACATATATCATATACTTTTTTTGCACTTAAACCGTTATCTCTCATTTTGCAAGCCTCAAGTACCATAAGCTGCATAGCGCCTGTAGCAAGCCATGTGTTTAGTACATATATATTGTTTTTGTATTTTTCGGATAAAATATCTTTAGCGGACAAAGCGGATTGATAAGAACCGCTTAAAGTATCAGTTATAGTAAAACATATAATATCTTTTTGTTTTTCAAGAGAAGGAGTAAAAGCGTCTATATAGTCTTGTATAGACGGCAAAGATGTTTTTGGAAAAAGCTCTTTATTTATAAGTTTATCAAAAAAGTCGTCTCTTGAAATTTCAAAGAGCTCTTTATAATAATTTTTATAATCAAATGATATGTAAAACGGTATTATGTTTATTGATTTTTCGGCAGCAGTTTTAAGTGGTATGTCTACTGAACCATCTGTAAAAATATCAAAATTAGGCATTTTAGTACCCCCTAATGTTGTTTTAAATACTATATGATAAAGTGTTATTATTAATTTAACATTAAATGTCTTTAATGTCAATATAGCTAATTGTTTTTAATTAGCTGATTATATCTGACAATGTGTTTTTTAGTTCTAAAATAGAATTAACAGAATAATCATAAGGTTTAATATTTGTGTTTTGTGATTTACTATTGTTTTGGTTGTAGTATATAACGGCAGATATATTTGGGATGTATGGGCATAATTCTTTATAAAAATACTCAATAAATTTTTCAGCACCGTCTATCATATATGTGTGTTTATTCTTATCAAAATAATTTACGGCAAATTTTGTTATTATAATTGGTTTTATGTCGCTATAAGTTTGATGACATGACTTAAAATTAGATATTTCCTCTATATTATCATAAGGACTCTCAAAAAGGCACATAAGACCTATATAATCAACATAGTTTTCGCCAGGAAAAAAATCTTCTAATGAGTTATTACTTAAAGCGTTTACACTCCATATTATTTTTGAGTCTGGGGCATATTTTTTTATAAGAGAGTACATATTTTTGAAATTTTTTTTGTACTCATTTTTGTCTTCATTGCCATAACACGGAAAAATATCGTAATACACCTGTGTGCTGGCATTTAAGCAGTTTTTTGAAAACTTAATCATATCAGCTGTGTTTGATGTATAATTTAAAGATATTATAGGTGTCTTTTTTTCTATATAACATTTTATTACAAATTTAGACGGAAATTCGGAAGATATATCCATAATATCCGCAAAAAATTTTGAGTTTAAAAACACGCTTTCCATATTGGAGTATTTATCCATATCCTCATATGAATATGTTATACCATAGCAAAAATCACTTTCTTTAGTTTTTGTCTCTTTTTCGTGTATATCAACTATAGGCTCATTTTTAACAGCTTCGGTAAATATAGCTGGTTCTTCTGGCACTTTTTCAGCACAACCGCAAAAAATAAAAGTGAATGTAAAAATTAAAATAAATATTTTTTTCATTATATCATCTCCTTATTAGTAATATTTTTGCCTTTGCTGCATATAGTTATACATGGCTCAAATAAAAATTTCGGAGATGATACAGTGGCAAGAAGGGACAACTTTAATTTTATGGCTTTTATAAAGAGCACTTTTATTGGTATATTAATTATCGTGTTGCTGGCTCTTTGTGTTTTTAGATACGTTTCTTCTATAGCCGCAAAAACCGAAAATAATGAACATGATAATGACACAAACGAATATGTTTTTAATGAGAACACAAATAAAAATTCTTATAACGAAACAGACGAAATATCACAGCCAGTATTTATAAATACTTTATCGCCAGAGGAGCTTAAACTTCAGCCAGAAACAGATATTACATATGATGTTGAAACAGAAAAAGTAAATGTTACAGAAGATGATATTAAAAATCTTAAAGACTTAAATTATCTTAAAAGTAACTTTTATATAATAGACCACAGAACTGATTTAATTGAAGGAGATATAGACGCTGAAAAGTTTTTGAATATGGACTTTAGTATAGACAAAAGCACAGATGGACCTAAAGTGCTTATTTTTCACACTCACTCATGCGAAATGTACTCAGACAGCGACCCTTCTAAGGGTATGAGTGAGGGAATATGGGGTGTGGGAGAGGAACTTAAAAATATTTTGGAACAAAAGTATAACATAAGAGTTATGCACGATACAGGAAGATATGATTTTGTTGACGGTAAAAATCAAATTTTAGGCGCTTACGAGAGAATGGAACCAGCTATAATGAGAATATTAAGTGATAATCCCTCAATAGAGGTTGTAATAGATTTACATAGAGACGGTGTAAACGAAGGAGTAAGACTTATAAGTGACGTAAATGGTAAAACATGCGCTAAAGTCATGTTTTTTAACGGACTTTGCCGTCTTAACGAAAATGGTTCTTTAAATGATATATCAAGTTTGCCTAATCCATATTTAAAAGACAACTTAGCTTTTAGTTTTAATATGCAGGTTACAGCAAACAAACTATATCCAGAATTTACAAGAAAAATTTATTTAAACGCTTATCGTTACAGTCTTAATATGAAACCAAAATCGCTTTTAGTTGAAGTAGGCGCCCAAACAAACACAAAACAAGAAGCTAAAAACGCTATGGAACCTTTAGCCGATGTTTTATCAAGGGTAATATTGTCTGAATAAAAAGCAATTAAATATAAAGAATAAAAAGTATGATTAGCAGATTTTTTATATATGGTATAACTGGCTGGGTTATTGAAATATTGTGGACAGCGGCAGGAGCTTTAAAAAGGGGTGATAAAAGAATGATAGGCTACACATATTTGTGGATGTTGCCTATATATGGCTTTGCCATAATGCTTGAGCCGCTATGTGACACAATGGGTTTTATGCCATTTTACATTCGTGGGTTAGTTTATATGGTGTGTATATTTTCAATGGAATATGTGTCAGGGTATTTTATTGAAATGGTTATAGGTCAGTGCCCATGGGATTACTCAAAATGCAAATATAATATTTTTGGGTTTATACGTATTGATTACGCGCCTTGCTGGTTTATACTGGGGCTTATATTTGAAATGGGATATAAAAGTATAGCGTAAACAGAAAAATGAGAGCAAATATTCGCTCTCATTTTTCTGCGTGACTAAAAATTTTGGCGTATCAAAAAAAACATCAAAACTTTACTTCTTTTCTTGAAAGAAAAGAAGCAAAAGAACTTTAACTTTTAATTAGCATACACAGTTATTATTAGCAACGCTAATACAAATTCACACAGCAAATACATATTTTTTCTTTCTTGAAAGAAAAGAAGTAAAAGAACTTTAACTTTTAATTAGTATACACAGTTATTATTAGCAACGCTAATACAAATTTACGCAGTAAGTACATATTTTTCTTTATTAGAAAAAAAGCAAAAGAACTTTAAGTACAACAAAAGCTCCTAAAATCTCATAAAGCAGCTTTACACTTGTGCCGAATTATTTAAAAATTAAAAAAGTTTATATATAAATACTTTTTTGAAAGTCTATAACTTTTAATAAAAAATTTCTACTTCTTTTGGAGCGCTGTAATCTCGCTCAAGAGCGGCTTTATGCGACAAATATTCCTCGTTGGTATAATATTTAGCGCCTTTTGGACATTTTT
>CATJUP010000159.1 GCA_949743655.1 uncultured Eubacteriales bacterium | reverse complement strand
ACATACAAATATATTTCTTGAAAGAAAGGAAGCGAAAGAACTTTAACTCTTAACTATTATGTGCAAATGTTATTAGCAAAGCTGATTTAGTTTATGTCTACGTAACAAATACATGTATTTTTCTTTGAGGAAAGGAAGCGGAAGAACATTCAAACGGAAACTTAGTTTCATTAAAATCGTTATTTTTTCAGGAAAAACGTTTGTTTTCCGTTAAAGTTTTTAAGTCCCGCAAAAAAGTGCGGTTGCTGAGTGTCCAGCAGAGCTTTGACCGTAACAAAGTGAAGACCGAGCGAAGCGAGTGAATTTCGCGACAGCGAAATCACTGACAAATTTTTCAAAAAAGCTGGTGGGAGTTTGAGGGTAAACCCTCAATATTCAAATTTAAAAAAAATTGACGCTTATTGTCGCAGGTGGTAAAATCAGAATATATTGTTTTGGGAGGGATTTAGTTATGTCTGATGAAATAAACTCTTTAGAGGATATTAGCTCCACATGTAATTTTATTCATAATTATATACAAGAGGACTTGAAAGATAATTTAAGTAAAATATCAACGCGTTTTCCGCCAGAGCCAAATGGCTATCTGCATATAGGTCATGCTAAAAGTATATGCCTTAATTTTGGTATGGCTAAACTTTATGGTGGAAAATGTAATCTCCGTTTTGATGATACTAACCCAACAAAAGAGGACACTGAGTATGTAAATTCTATAAAAGAGGATGTTAAATGGCTTGGTTTTGATTGGAAGGATAGGCTATATTTTGCCTCGTCATATTTTGAGAAATTTTATGATGTGGCTTTAAAATTAATAAAAGAGGGAAAAGCCTTTGTGTGTGACCTTTCGGCGGAAGAAATGAGGGAGTATAGAGGTACTCTTTCAACACCAGGCAAAAATAGCCCTTATAGAGACAGAAGTATTGATGAAAATTTGGATTTGTTCACAAGAATGAAAAACGGAGAATTTCCAGACGGAAGCCATACATTAAGGGCAAAAATAGATATGTCATCGCCTAATATGAATATGCGTGACCCTGTAATATATCGTATAGCACACGCACATCACCACTCAACAGGTGATAAGTGGTGTATATACCCTATGTACGATTTTGCTCACCCTCTTGAGGATGTTATTGAGGGCATTACACACTCAATATGCACAATGGAGTTTGAAGACCATAGACCTCTTTATGATTGGGTGGTTGATAACTGTGGTATGTCGGCTAAACCGCGCCAAATTGAATTTGCAAGACTTGAGATGACAAATACTGTAATGAGTAAAAGAAAATTGAGAGAGCTTGTTGCAAATGGGCTTGTAGACGGCTGGGATGATCCAAGAATGCCTACAATATCCGGATTAAGAAGACGTGGCTACACACCAGAGTCTATAAGAGCTTTTTGTGATAAAATAGGCGTAAGTAAGGCTAACAGCAAAGTTGATAGCTCTTTGCTTGATTATTGTGTTAGAGACGATTTAAAATCTAAAGTAAAAGTTGTTATGGCTGTCACCGACCCTATTAAGGTTATTATTGATAATTATCCAGAAGGTCAGGTTGAGTTTTTGGATATTGAGAATAATCCAGAAAATGAGGCTATGGGTGTAAGAACAGTGCCGTTTTCAAAAGAAATCTATATAGATAAAGATGATTTTATGGAAGTTCCAGTTAAAAAGTTTTTCCGTTTAGCGCCATTAAAAGAGGTAAGACTTAAAGGAGCGTACTTTATAACATGTGTTGGAGTTGATAAAGACGGTGACGGAAATATTACGGCTATACACTGTACTTATGACCCTCAAACAAAGAGTGGTTCTGGTTTTGACGGAAGAAAAGTAAAAGGCACATTGCATTGGGTAAATGCCGATACAGCAATAAAAGCTGAGGCGAGACTGTATGATTATATGATGCTTGATAATACCGAAAACCCTGATGGTGATATGATTATTAACCCAAATAGTCTTGTTGTTAAAGAGTGTTTTATAGAGCCTTGTGTAAAAGAGGCTAAAGCAGGCGATAAATTTCAATTTATGAGAAACGGATATTATTGTGTTGACACAAAATATACAACGGATAAAAAACTTGTGTTTAACAGAATTGTACCTTTAAAAAGCTCGTTTAAAATTAAATAAAAAATATGGTGGAAATATGGATAAAAAAGAATTGAGAAAAGCTTTTTTAAAAAATAGAAGCTCTTTATCCAAAAGTGATATAGAAGAAAAAAGCCTTATTATAACTAAAAAGGTTTTAGAGCTTTCTCTGTATAAAAATGCTGATTGGGTTTTTTGTTATATTAACATGGGCTCGGAGGTTATAACAAGAAATATTATAAAAACAGCATGGGAACAAAACAAAAAAGTTGCTGTGCCTATAGCTAAAAACAACAGATTTATGTATTTTGTTGAGATAAATAGTTTTGATAATATGTCGCGCTCCAAACTTGGTGTTGAAGAGCCGGATATACCGCCAGAAAAACAAGTATTTCCGGATGACAACGCTATTATGATAGTACCAGGCAGTGCTTTTGACACTCAAAAAAACCGTTTTGGTTATGGTGGTGGGTATTATGACACATATACCGAAAAATATAATGTAAAAAACACTGTAGGTATATGTTTTGACATTCAGCTTACAGATAAATTGCCTGTTGAGAGTTTTGACAGGGCTTTAAGAGCTGTAGTTACAGAAAAAAGAGTTATATTATAATTATTAAATTTTAAAAAATTTGAATGTTTCAAAAAGGCACGTTTATTTAAAACAAACCATTTAATAATAACTCAAAAATTTAATTGATAGCTTTTAAACTGCTGTGTCGTGTAATACGTGTACAAAAAATTTTTACAACCGCCGTTTGAACACTTCAATCGAACGGCGAGAGATATTATTTTTGGGCAGTTAAGCCAAATAGCCATTAAATTGGTTATATATGCCTTTAACAGCAATATGTAAGCTGTTAAGAGGTTGAATTTTTTTAATCTGATACATAAATATACAAAAAATTCTACTATTAAAAATAGAAATAACAAAAAAGCCATGAGAGTTTTTAATTCTCATGGCGTAACGTTTTTTAGTTTAATTTATGTTAATCCCTCCTAAATCTTAATTACGTAATTTAAAAACATTTTTAAAATTTAAGAAGAAGTGGCAACTCCAATTAAAGACCTATCCGCTCCAATAAGTTACGTGGCAATTTTTTAAACACGCGGAACTAATCTTTACGAACAAATATGATACGTGTCTTTACACATTAATATAAAATAAACTAATTTAACATTGTTAATACTTTAAAAACAAATTGTAACTATTTCCGTAAAAAGCTGATTTATAATAAATATAATGCGGGTTTATAATTTATTTACGCCGCCGTGCAATACCACAGCTATTTTACGGACTGAAATTTCACTTATGGAGTATGGTTCCTCGACCTTTACCATGGCACACACCTTCTTTCTTTAATATTACGGAATGATACTTTGACTAAATTTTATTTCATCCGTGTAATCATTATAGCATAATAAACACAGAATGTAAAGAGGAAAATGAAATTTTTTTTAGTGAAATAATATAAGTATTTTTATATAAGTGATTTTGCCATTGCATTTAGCAAAAGCTTTGTACTGCATGTACCTAATACAAGAGTAAGCGCTTTATGTAATAGCATAAGACTTAAGTAATGAGCTTTCTGTATCAGTTAAATAAAATATTTTTTAAATTTTTATAAATTGGTGGTGATTTGTTTGAGATATAAAGCTGTTTTATTCGATTTGGACGGAACACTTATAAACAGTATTTTTGATTTAGCCGACAGTGTAAACTACATACTAAAAAAGTATGATTTTCCGCAAAGGAGTATTGAGGAAATAACAGCATTTGTAGGAAACGGTCTTAAAAATTTAGTTAAGCTGTCTTTACCTAAAAATGAATATAACGAAAATATGTATATTGAGTTTAAAGAGCATTATTTTAACAACTGCTGTATAAAAACAATTCCTTATGAAGGCATAAAATACACGATATTAAAAATAAGAGAGATGGGAATTAAAACAGCCGTTGTAACAAACAAGCCAAACAGCGCGGCAAATGAAATATGCCAAAAACTTTTTGAGGGTTTGTTTGATACGGTTGTAGGCGAAAGAGAAGGAGTATTGATAAAGCCATCGGCTGAAATGATAAATTTGGCATTGAAGTTTTTAAATGTTGGCAGCAAAGAGGCGCTTTATGTGGGAGACTCAGAAGTAGATATACTTACAGCCAAAAACTCCAATATGGATTTGGTTAGTGTAAGCTATGGCTTTAGAACAAAACAGGAACTTAAAAACGCTGGAGCTGTTGAAATTGTGGATAAACCTGTTGATATATACGGTTTTTTGGTTAATAAATGTGGATAACTTATTAAAATTTATATAAAATCAATAAATATATTGTGGATAACTATATTCGGTGTTCCACACTAAAGGGACATTTATTATTGATGAATTTTATAAAAAAGAATATAATAAGTACATAAATTATATCGTTTAAACATTGATGTTTAGGGAGGTTTGTTTTATGAAGGACTTTAATTATTTAATGCCTACAAAAATTTTTTTTGGCAAAGACTGTATAGAAAAAAATGCTGACGTTTTTGCTAATTTTGGCAAAAAAGCCATAATACTTACAGGTAAAAACTCAGCTAAGAAAAACGGCTCTCAAAACGATGTGGTTTTGGCGCTTGAAAAAAACAATATACAATACTGTGTTTTTGACGATATAGAAGAAAATCCATCTGTATATACAGTAGCTAAAGCAGCCGAAATGGCTATAAGCCAAAAAGCGGATTTTGTTATAGGTATTGGCGGCGGCTCGCCTATGGACAGTGCTAAAGCTGTGGCGTTTTTAGCGGCTAATAACAAAGGCATTGATTTTCTTTTTGAAAAAGGCGATGCTAAACATTTGCCTGTTATAGAAATTCCTACAACAGCGGGCACAGGAAGTGAGGTTACTCAATATGCTGTTTTAACTGTTCCAGAAAAAAAGACAAAAGCAGGAATAGCTAAACGCACATTTGCCGATATTGCATTTATTGATGTAAAATATTTTGAAAAACTTCCAATTAAAGTAACAAGAAATACCGCTGTTGATGCTCTTACTCACCTTATAGAGGCATATTTGTGTACTGAAAGCAGTTTTATGAGCGATATTTTAGCCGAAAAAGGAATGGATTTATTTAAAGAGTGCAAAAACGCTCTTTTAAGTGGTGATATTAATACCGAAATAAGAGAGAAACTTGTTTTAGCCTCAACACTTGCCGGTATGGCTATAGCACAGTCTCAAACCTCTTTGCCTCATTCTATGGGATATTATTTAACTTATTTTAAAAATTTACCTCACGGTGCGGCAAACGCCCAATTTATGAAGGCTTATATGGATTTTGTAACAGAGCGCGATAAAGTTGATAAAATACTTTGTATATTAGATTTTAAAGCTACAACCGATTTGGATTTGTTCTTTAGAAAACTTGTTGACAGAGCAAATTACACTGATGAGGAAATGAACTACTATACAGACGAGATTATGAAAATACCAACAAAGCTGGCTACAGTAAGCCGTGATATAACAAGAGAGGATATATATACACTTTTTAAATTAAGCAAAAACTAAAATAAAATTCGAGGGATATATGTTTTGTTCAAAATGTGGTAAAGAGATGAAAAAAGGCACTTTAAATGGTAGAGGAGATAATTTCTTTTTGCCGGAAGGTGAAACATCCCCAAAACTGCTGTCAAATAAGATACTAAAAAAGAAAAATGCAATTTTGCTGCCTCCGAGTTCATTTGGTATTCCTTTTTGCGAAAAATTTCCGCATGCTTTCTGGTGCGATGAATGTAAACTTTTGATAGTGGACTATTCAGAATTGATGTGAAAGAATTAGATTCCGCCTACACAGTTTTGTACAGGCGGAATTTTTTATATTATGCCTTCAATATTACCTGATTGTATGGCATTTATGTTTAAATCCCATTCCTCAAAAAATATATTAAAAGGATATGTTGACAAAGAATTTAGAGTATGATTTGCGCTGTTAAATATAAATTTTACACCGCAGGCTATAGAGCAGAATTTTCCTATTGTGAGTTTGTCGTTATTAATTGGATAATGATACAAAACATTGTTTTTTTCAAACATTGTTGGAGGATTTATAAAATCGTTATACATTGTATATTCGCCAACAGTTATATTAGGGTTGGTTATAACATTTTTTAAATAAATTGTTTGGTTATCTCCTGGGCGGGGATAATTTTTTTTATTTGGAATAGTCATTAAAAAATCTCCTTTATAAAGTTTTTGTAATTAAAGACTATTCCTTACAGCAATGCACAGTTTCAATAAAAGCACCTCTTTAATAAAAGTATTTTAAAAATTATATATCAAATAAAATTGTGGTTCAAGAATTATTTTTTACGGATTTGTGGTTTAGAATACAAATTATAGTAAAAATATTACTATAAATTTAAATATTAAGTACTTTTAATACTAAAAACTCTTGAAATATATTTGATTACAATTTATAATAATAAATAAGGGAAAATAAATAAAGGAGGTATTAAAATGTATAAAAAGGCACTTGTTTTAAAACCAGAGGATACTGTGGCTACAGTTGTTGAGGATGTTAAAATTGATGATGAGGTAAAAGTGGTTAAAGCTGGAGAGGAAGTTTTGATTAAGGCTTTAGAGGATATACCGGCTTACCACAAAATAGCACTTAAAGACATGGAAAAAGGTGAAAATGTTATTAAATACGGACAAATTATAGGTGCTATGACACAGTCGGCTAAATCTGGAAATTGGATAAGCCACAAAAATATAATGTCTTTACCACGAAACTATGATGATGAGCTGTAATATTTAATTTTAAGGAGGGTTTTAGTATGAATTTTATGGGATATAAAAGACCTGACGGAAAAGCAGGAATAAGAAATAAAGTACTTATATTGCCTACTTGTGTTTGTTCAAGCGAGACTTGCAGAATAGTGGCGGAACAGGTAGAGGGAGCTATTTATGTAAGTAATCAGGCAGGCTGTTCGGAAGTGGAGCAGAATTTAAAAATTTGTTATGATATGTATTCTGGTTTTGCGGCTAACCCTAATATATATGCTACAGTGCTTATTGGGCTTGGCTGTGAGGGCTGTACACCAGACAAAATGGCTGAGGAAATAACTAAAAAAACAAATAAACCGCTTGAAGTTGTAGTTATACAAGATGAGGGCGGAACAGTAAATGCTATTAACAAGGCTGTAAAGGCGGCAAGAAAATTTGTTCAGGACGCATCTCTTGTAAAAAAAGAGGAAATACCTTTAAGTGAACTTTTTATAGGACTTGAGTGCGGTGGAAGTGATGCCACAAGCGGACTTGCAGCTAATCCAGTTGTTGGAAAAGTAAGCGATATGGTTGTTGACAATGGCGGTTCGGCGGTAATGAGTGAAACAACCGAGTTTATTGGTGCGGAGCACATACTTGCTAAAAGAGCCGCTACACCTGAAATTAAAAAACAGATTATAGGTATTTGTAAAAGTCTTGAAGAACATTTGGCTAATGTTAATCAAAATCTTAGAACAGGTCAGCCAACTCCTGGCAACAAAGAGGGCGGAATATCCACAATAGAAGAAAAATCTTTGGGCTGTATATATAAAGGCGGAACAAGACCTATTATGGAAGTTCTTGATTATGCCCAAATACCTACTAAAAAAGGTGCTCTTATAATGGACACGCCAGGCTTTGACGTAGCTTCGGTTACGGCTATGGTGGCGGGAGGCTGTCAGCTTGTTATATTCACAACAGGGCGCGGAACACCAACAGGAAACGTTATAGCGCCTGTAATTAAAGTAACTGGAAACTCAAAAACTTACGCTAAAATGAGCGATAATATAGATTTTGACGCAAGTGTTGTTTTAACAGGCGAAAAAACAATAGAACAAAGAGGCGAAGAGCTTTTTGAAGAAATGCTTGAGGTAGCTAACGGAAAAGTGACAAAAGCAGAGGCTTTTGGCTTTAATGAGTGTTCTATGCAAAGAATTTGTAAATTTATATAAAGGATACCGATTTAGCGGTATTTCGACATACTGTTCCGAGGTTTTAACGAGATAGTAGGAACGAGAGATACCGCTAAGGTAAATAACAGAGTTTTAACTTAATGAAACTAAGTTTTTGCTTTCTTTTATTTTAAGTAAAAAAATATGTATTTATTTCGTAAGCATAAGCTGAAATAGATTTGCTGATAACATTTGCAATTACTGATTAAAATTTAAATTTCTTTTGCTTCTTTTATTTCAATAAAAGAAGTAGAGTTTGATACAAATTCTCAATGTTTTTGATTTGTTGACGAATACAGATAGTTTTTTTAGCGTGTAATTGACATAGAATTACCTTTGCAATATAATATTGGTTATAAGTTACAAATTAATTTGTTTATAAAACTGTTTTGTGTATAATATTTAGAATATAAAACAGTTAATACGTGTTTATATTAATCAATATTGTGTTAAAAGGGGGAGTTTTATGCATAAATGTGTTGTAATTGCTGATGACCTTACAGGCGGAAACGCTACTGGAGTTATGATAAGCGGATATGGTTATGACACCTACTCAATAGTAAATATGGAAGGGCTTGACCCTAATAATATGCCAGATTGCGATTGTTTAGTTTATCCTACAAATAGCCGTCAGGTAAATTCTGACACAGCTTATAAACTTGTTTATAATGCCACAAAGTTTTTTATGAACGAGAATATAGAAGTTTATTCCAAAAGAATTGACTCCACATTGAGAGGAAATTTAGGAAGTGAAACAGATGCTATGCTTGACGCTTTAGATAATGACGCTATGGCTATGGTAGTGCCATGTTTTCCTCAGGCAGACAGAGTTATAATAGGAGGATATGTTCTTGTTAAAGGAGTACCTTTACACAAAACAGAGGCGGCAGCAGACCCTTTAGCATCTATAAATACCCCTTTGCCGGCATTGCTTTTTAGAAAACAGTCTAAATATGATATAGGCTCTATTATGATTGATGATATGATGTATGGTTTGGACTACATAGCTGATAAAATTAAACTTTACAAAAAAGAAGGCAAGCGTATTATAATTTTTGATAGCCTTACACAGGATGATATGGATGTTGTAGCAGAAGCTGTTATAAAAAGCGGGGTTAAATTTATAACTGTAGACCCTGGAATATTTACGGCTACTGTTGTAAGCAAACTTGTGCCGAATACAAAAATTAAAAAAGAGAAAAATAAAGTATTGGCTGTTATAGGCACAACAAATGCTGTGGCAAGGCAGCAGTTAGAAGAATTTTTGCAGACACAGCCAAAGACACTTAATATATACGCCGAGGCAGAAGAATTTTTGAGAAGTCCTGAAAGAAGAGATGCCGAAATAGCGAGAATTGTAAATGAGGTTCTTTATAACTGTGATCAGTACGAAATGTGTTCTGTTGTAGGTGACGGCATTTTTCCGGCTAAAAGAATATCGTTTAAAACATATATGGAATATTACAATACTTCTGCCGAGGGAGTATCTCAGATTATAAATGATGCTTTTGCCGAAATAACAGAAAAAATACTTTATGGCGAGAAATCGTTTAAGGGTCTTTACACTTCCGGAGGTGATATTACAGTTGCCGTATGTAAAAGACTTAATGTGGCTGGTCTTAAACTTGTGGAAGATGTGGCACCTTTGGCGGCACATGGCGAAATGCTGATGGGAGATTTTGATGGTCTTAAAATAGTAACAAAAGGCGGTATGGTAGGCGACCGCTATGCTATGAAAACATGTATGAATTATCTTGCAAGAAAAATAAACGAATAATTTTTTTCTTCCTTTATGTTCCGGCTGTTCCGTTGAACCATTCGGAACAGCCTGTCGGAATACCGCTAAAGCGGTATCCCTTCTTTGAAAGAAAGGAAGCGAAAGAACTTTAACATTAAGTAGTGTACGCAAATGTTATTGGTAAATTCAATTTAAGTTTGTGTTTATGCAACAAATACATGGTTTATCTTTCTTGAAAGAAAGGAAGCGAAAGAACTTTAACATTAAGTAGTGTACGCAAATGTTATTAGTAAATTCAATTTAAGTTTGTGTTTGCGCAACAAATACATGGTTTATCTTTCTTGAAAGAAAGATAAAGAAATTTTCAAACGGGAAACTTCGTTTCCTTAAAAACATTATTGCCTTGTTTAGGAAAAACATAGTTTTTCCGTTAAAGTTTTTTGTCAAACTTTAAGTGCCGCAAAAGCTCTGCGGGCACGAACAAAGTGAGTGAATTTCCGCTTTGGCGAAAATCACTTGAAAATTCAAAAAAGTTTGTAGGTGTAGGCAAAGCCCAAAAAGTAGATTGTAACTTAGGAGGATTATTATGAAACCACTTGTAGCTATACCAATAGGCGACCCAGCCGGTGTAGGACCAGAAATAACAGTTAAATCTTTAGCGCTTAAAAATATATTTGACGCGGCAAGATGTGTAGTTGTAGGAGATAAAAAAATAATAGAAAACGCTGTTAAAATTACTAATACTAATCTTAAATTAAATGTTATAAAAGAACCTGAAGAGGGCGATTACAGCGAAGGGGTTGTTAATGTTATAGACCTTAACAATATAGATATGTCAAACTTTGAATTTGGAAAAGTGCAGGCTATGTGCGGAAAGGCGGCTTTTGAGTATATCAAAAGAGCTATTGAATTAGCTAATGACAGAAAAGTTGCCGCCGTAGCCACAACACCTATAAATAAAGAGGCTTTAAAAGCTGCTAAAATTAATTTTATAGGTCATACCGAAATATTTGGCGCTCTTACAAACACTCCTGACCCTCTTACTATGTTTGAGGTTAGAGGAATGAGAGTGTTTTTTTTAACAAGACACGTGTCTTTAAGAAAAGCGTGCGACATGATTAAAAAAGATAGAATTATAGATTATGTTATAAGATGTAAAGAGGCTTTAAAACGTATTGGTGTTGAAGACGGTACTATGGCTGTGGCAGGACTTAACCCGCACAGTGGAGAACATGGTCTTTTTGGCAATGAAGAGGTTGAGGAGGTTACACCGGCTGTTGAGGAGCTTAAAAAAATGGGTTATGATGTGGCAGGTCCTATAGGAGCCGATTCGGTATTCCATCTTGCGCTTAAAGGAAAATTTAACAGTGTTTTAAGTCTATATCACGACCAAGGACATATAGCTACTAAAACACTTGATTTTGAGAGAACTATAGCTATAACAGGTGGCATGCCTATACTCAGAACATCTGTTGACCATGGTACAGCATTTGACATAGCCGGCAAAAACTTAGTAAGTGAGGTGAGTATGGCAGAGGCTATACTTTTGGCTGCTAAATACTCTCCTAATTTTGTTAAATAAAAAATAACTCTTGATAAAATAAAAAAATACCCTTATACTGCTTAGATAACGGGTATTTTTTTTATTACTTTTTGGAGGGATTGAAAATGGATTTAAAATTTGCGGATAGAATGGAAAGTTTTAAAGAGGGTATATTTACAACTCTTGCCAATATAAAAGCAGAGAGATTAAAAGCCGGTAAACCAGTTTATGACCTTTCGGTTGGAACACCTGACTTTTTGCCTGAAAAACATGTTATGGACGCTCTTGTTGAAGCGGCTAAAGTACCAGAAAATTATAAATATGCCATAGTAGACAGTGATGAGATGATTGAGGCGGTTAAAGCATGGTACAAAAGAAGATATAATGTTGAGCTTGAGAAAGACGAAATTATGTCGCTTTATGGCTCTCAAGAAGGTATAAGCCGTGTTGCTCTTACTATTTGTAATCCTGGAGACATTATACTTACACCTAATCCAGGCTACCCTGTATTTAGCATGGGACCTATGCTTAACGATGCTAAAATAGTGTACTATGAGCTTAGAGAAGAAAACAATTATATTATAGATTTTAATTCTATACCAGAGGATGTGGCTAAAGCTGCTAAAGCTATACTTGTTTCTTATCCAGCTAATCCTATATGCAGACTTGCGCCAAAAAGTTTTTATGAGGAACTTGTGGCGTGGGCTAAAAAATACAATGTTATAGTATTGCACGACAACGCTTATTCCGAGATTGTGTATGACGGAAAAACAGGTATTTCATTCCTTTCTGTTGAGGGCGCAAAAGATGTTGGTATTGAGTTTAACTCGCTTTCTAAAACATATAATCTCACTGGCGCAAGAATTTCGTTCGCTTTAGGAAATGAGAAAATAATAAGCCAATTTAAAAAATTACGCTCACAAATAGATTATGGTATATTTACACCTGTTCAAAAAGCAGCTATAGCTGCTCTTAATGGTCCTCAAGATAGTGTTGAAAAAAACAGAAAAGAGTATGAGGCAAGAAGAAACGCAATTAGAGACGGTCTTGAGAGCATAGGCTGGAAGGGATTAGTATCTGAAGGAACAATGTTCGCTTGGGCGCCTTTGCCTAAAGGATACACAAACTCACATGATTTTGTTCTAGAGCTTATAGATAAAGCGGGGGTATTCTGTGTGCCTGGTGACGAGTTTGGAAGTCTTGGTGAAGGATATGTAAGAATTGCCCTTGTTAAAAATGTTGAAGAGATGAAAGAAATTGTAAATGCTATTAAACAAAGTGGTATATTGTAATTTTTATAATTAAAGTAATGCTTTTTATTTCAAAAAAATATTTTTGTTGTGTAAATATAAACTAAAATAGTCTAGCCAAAAACATTTATATGTAATACATATAGCTAACGGGATTAATTGCAAACTTTAAAATAAATTTGCAAATTGTATAAATTATGTTTTAAAACCGTAAGGGGCGGAAATCTTGAAGTCTTGAAGGTCGAATTCCGCTCCCTACAAACCAACATTTGACCATGTTATTAGTGGTTATTAATGTACAAAGAACTAATTTTATTAATAGTAAAGTTGATTTAAAAAAACATATATTTTTAGTATAGGTCTACACTAAAAGATATTCGCTATCACTTTTGTACGTAATAGTCAAAATTAAAGTTCTTTCGTTTCCTTTCTTTCAAGAAATGTAAACAGTGTGTTTGCTTTGTAAACATAAACTAAATCAGTTATGCTAATATCATTTCGTACAATGGTTAAGAGTTAAAGTTCTTTTGGTTTCTTTCTTTTAAGAAATACATTTGTATGTGTTGCATAAACATGAATTGAAACAGTTCAGCCAAAAACTCTTGCACATAATAGTTAAGAGTTAAAGTTCTTTCGCTTCCTTTCTTTCAAGAAAGGAAGTTAGCCAAAAACTTTTTTAGTAAGTTCTTTAGCCGTTGGCGTTGCCGCAAGACCGCCTTCGGCTGTTTCTTTTAAACTTGATGGCATAGAATTACCGATTTTTTTCATTGCCATTATAACTTCATCAACAGGTATTGCGCTTTCTATTCCGGCAAGAGCAAGTTCCGCTCCTACAAAAGCATTTGATACACCCATAGCGTTTCTTTTAATACAAGGTATTTCAACAAGCCCGGCTACAGGGTCGCATACAAGCCCCAATATATTTTTTAGTGAAATAGCACAGGCATGGGCACACATTTTTGCACTTCCGCCACATATTTCAGTTAAAGCTGCCGCCGCCATAGCGCTGGCACTTCCACATTCAGCCTGACAACCTCCCTCCGCTCCCGATATACTGGCATTTTTTGCTATAACAATACCAAAAGCCGAAGCCGTGAAAAGAGATTTAACTATAGTATCAGTGTCAATGTTTTTTTCTTCCATTACCGTCAGTACAGCGGCAGGAAGTATTCCACAGCTTCCCGCTGTGGGAGCCGCTACAATTTTACCCATACAGGCGTTTGTTTCTGATATTGCGAGAGCTTTTACTAATGCTTCACCAAAAACATTTCCGCATATGCTAAGCCCGCTATCAACATAATTTTTCATTTTAGCGGCACTGCCGCCTGTAAGCCCGCTTATGGAACGTTTGTTGGATTTTATACCTTCTTCAACAGAAGCCTTCATTACTTCAAGAGAATTTTTCATACGTTCAAAAATTTCATTTTCAGATACTTCGAGGGCTTTTGACTGTTCTTCCAATACTATTTCGGAAATCTTTTTTCCGCAATTTTCTGCTTCTTCTACAATTTCAGCAATAGAATTATATTTCATATATCTGTCTCCCTATATAGCGTTTAATACGGTTGAAGAAATAACGTTTGGAAATTTAGTTATTTCGTCATTTACCGACTCAGAAATTTCACCGTCTATTTCAATTATCATTACAGCTATACCGCCTTTGTTATTTCTTTTTAACTCAAATTTACCTATGTTTACACCACGTCTTGCTAAAATATTGGTAACATCAGAAATCATTCCAGGAATATCCATATGGTGTACTATAATTGTAGTTGATTTACCGTCTATTCCTATTTCGGTATCACCTATTTTTGTTATAATAATGTTACCGCCTCCCACAGATGCTCCCTGAACAGAAATTTTATTTTCATATTTATCAGTCAGCTCAATTAAAACCGTATTGGGGTGCGCTCCGTCTATGTCAGTTTTGTAAAAATTAAAATCAAGAGCTTTTGAAACCGCAATATCAAGACTTTCCCTAATCCGTATGTCATCTGTATCCATGTTAAGAATTCCGCCTATAATAGCTTTGTCTGTACCATGCCTTTTATAAGTTTTTGCAAATGAACCGCTGAAATATATGTCAGCTTTAACTGCCGGATTTTTAAGAAGCATAGCCGCATATTTTCCTATTCTAACAGCTCCGGCAGTGTGTGAACTTGATGGACCGAGCATAACAGGTCCAAGTATATCAAATACATCCATGTGTACCTCCAATAATAAATAAAAATTTATCGTTTTAATTAAAAATACTCATAACCAAACGGAGTTTTTTAAACGCCTGTTAATTTGTAATGTGCTTACTTAAGGATTAAGCCTTTAGTATATCACAAAGGTTTTTAATCATTTTGGCAGTAAGTCCCCAAATGATATTGCCTTTGTAGTCGTAAAAATACTGTATGTTTTTTTGTTTGCCCCATTGATAATTTTTTCCGCCAAATATTTTGTCAAAAGGGAAGTCGTTAGGGAATACCCGTTCCATTTTTATTTCATATTCTTCGGGCTGTGTTTTTATAAAAAAGTCAAGAGGCACAAATATTACTTTTTCAACCTCGTAATGGCTGATTTTTATATTGTTTATTGCGCTTGACTCTATTTTGGCTAATATTGGTATTATGTATATTCCAAAAGCCGACACAATAGAGTCTATACGCCCTATTATTGTTATGTCTTTTTCTTTTATACCTGTTTCTTCAAATGTTTCTCTTATAGCGGTTTGCTCAGGTGTTTCATTATTTTCGGTTCTTCCGCCAGGAAAACAAAAATCTCCTGGCTGGTGGTCAAGTTTTAGCGCTCTTTGAGTTATTAAAATTTTAATGCAGCCATTGTCATTAAATAATGGCAAAAGCACAGCTGATGTTTTAAGACCGCCAAAAGGTTTTAATTCCCTTTTTTTAAAAGAGTTTTCTATGTTTTTAAAAATATCTTCCATTAGTCCTCTCTCCTTAATTTTATAAATTTGGCAGCTTGACGTCTGTGGTGGTCTTCCATTCTGGCGTAATGCTTTTTAGTTGTGTTTACGTCAGCATGACCCAACACATCAGCTACAAGATATATATCACCGCTTTCGTTATATAGGGTTGTTCCATATGTACTACGCAGTTTATGAGGGCTTATTTTTTTGAGTTTAACGCTGACTTGGGAGTATTTTTTAACGAGATTTTGGATTGCTCTTGCTGTTATACGTGTTTTTTGTGAAGAGAGAAAAAGGGCGTTTTCGTGTCCCTCTTTGGCGTCTATAGTTTTTCTTTCATTCACATAGTTTATAAGCGCCTCTTGTACCTCATTGCCAAAATAGAGTACTGTCTCATTTCCTCCTTTTCTTGTTACTTTAATTCCGTTTGAGTTAAAATCAATATCATCTATATCTATGCCAACACATTCGGAAACACGCATGCCAGTGCCAACAAGAAGTGTTACTATGGCTAAATCACGTATTTTAGCTTTTTTATGATACAGTTTTTGTCTTTTTGTAAGGTCATTGCCGTTTTCTACTTCATCAAGAAGGTTAGCCGTTTCGTCTGGCTCTAAACGCACTATTTCTTTGTCGTGAATTTTGGGGGCATCTATAAGCGCTGGAGGATTGGTTTGTATTCTCTCAGTTTTTACAAAATATTTGTACATGCTTCTTATAGCGGCAAGTTTTCGCGCACGACCGTTTTCTCCGTTTTGAACACTTATGTATTTATCATAATTCTCTTTTTTATAAAGTGTTATATATTCAAGAAATAAATCTATATCACGTGACTCTATTTTATCCAAATCGCTTACAGTAAGTGTTTTTATTGTTTTATCACATAATACAGGATTGTTTTCTATTATATAATTAAAAAAAAGTCTAAGGTCATAAGCGTAATTTATTCTCGTTTTTATAGATGAGTTTTTTTGGCTTAAATTTCTAAAAAAATCTGAGGTAAAATTTGGCAGTGTTTCTATAAGCTCTCTTAAATGTATAAGACCTGCATTGTTTTGCTGTTCAAAATAACTTTTATCAGGCATTTGTTATCTCTCCTTAATACCAGCCCTTTATATTAGAGCGTTTTATTGCGCCAAAAATTTTTTGGTCGGCATTTGGATATTTTTGGCTTATCTGGTTTATAAGTTCTTTTATTTCCTGACGTTTTGTGTTTCCGTCAGCAGGACAGGGGTTTTTGACTATAGGCAGATTGTTTGTTTTTACATAGCCCCTTGTCTCATTTTCGCTTACATACATAAGAGGTCGTATTGAGTAAAGTTTTTTCCGGTCAAGATATGACACAGGCGCGAATGTGTGTATTCTTCCCTCGAATATAAGCGACATAATAAATGTTTCGGTTATATCATCATTGTTGTGACCAAGAGCTATTTTGTTACAGCCAAGCTCCTCGGCTTTATCGTTAAGAGCACCCTTGCGCATTTTGGCACAAAGCGAACATGGGTTTGACTCTTTTCGCTCATTAAATATTATATCCCCTATATCAGTGTTTACAACATAATAATCAACGTTTATTTCGTGGCAAAGCTCTTTAATAGCCGAAAAATCGGTATTATCAAAACCTAATGACACAGTTATAGCGCATATTTCAAATTTTTTTGGATAAAAACGCCTTAAACCGTTTAGCGCCATTAAAAGGCATACACTATCTTTGCCGCCAGAAAGACCTATGGCTATTTTATCATTTTCATTTATCATTTTATAATCGTCAACAGCACGTCTTACATAGCTTAAAAGTCGCTGGTATTTCATATAACATTCCTCCCATTTTGATTAAGTATATATTAAATTTTTAAGTTATAAAAGTAAATAAAAATATTTTTTTTAATTGTTTTATCACATTTTATATTGAATTTGTTTTTTTACAGGGGTATAATATTCTTTATTATCTTTTTAATTTCTTTCTAATTTTTGTCTAAAATTATGAGTATTGTTAATAATTCTAAAATTGGGGTAGTGGGATAAAAATCACACAAATTGTTAAAAAATATAAGTTTTATGTATAAATAAAACATTTTAAAATAAATATGTTTTAAATAAGCCTAAAAATTAGGTTTTGTTTAAACGTTTATATTGCTGTAAAACGAAAGGGGGAGCAGGATTATGTCTATTGAAAATGAATTGTATAAACAGCTTGCTAATAAAATAATGTTCTACCATCCCACAAAAGATTTTACTAAACTTGAAAATGCGTTTAATTTTGCATACGATGCGCACAAAGAGCAGAAAAGAAAATCGGGAGAACCATATATAATCCACCCTCTTAAAGTGGCTTATATTCTTGCCGAGCTTGAAATGGACATGGAGACAATAATAGCCGGTTTGCTACATGACACTATAGAGGATACAGCTTTTACTTATAACGACATAGAAAGAATTTTTGGTGAAGAAATAGCCGCTCTTGTTGACGGTGTTACAAAACTTGGGAGACTCTCATACTCGGTATCAATATCCAAAGAAGAAATACAGGCTGAAAACTTTAGAAAAATGTTTATGGCTATGGCAAACGACATACGCGTACTTTTAATTAAATTGGCGGACAGACTGCATAATATGCGCACACTTGAGTTTATGTCGTCAGCTAAACAAAAAGAAAAAGCCAAAGAAACTCTTGATATATACGCGCCTTTAGCGGATAGACTTGGTATATCAAAAATTAAAACCGAGCTTGAGGACTTGTGTTTTAAATATCTTTATCCAGATGACTATAAAGAGCTTTTAAAAAAAATAGAAATAAAAAAAGACGAAAGACTTACTTACGTAAATAGTATTGTAAATAATCTTTTGGCTAAAATGAAAGAAAACAATATAGACGGTGAAGTATATGGCAGAAATAAGCATATGTTTAGTGTGTTTAAAAAAATGCGCAATAAAGGCAAAACTTTTGAACAGATATATGACCTTTTTGCTGTTAGGGCGCTTGTTAATAATATAAGCGACTGTTACGCTGTTTTGGGCATTGTACATGATATGTACAAACCTATGCCAGGAAGATTTAAAGACTATATAGCTATGCCAAAGCCTAATATGTACCAATCGCTTCATAACACACTTATAGGTCCTAACGGAGAGCCTTTTGAAATACAAATACGTACATTTGAGATGCATCGTACATCTGAATATGGTATAGCCGCGCACTGGAAATATAAAGAGGGCAACACTGGTCTTACAACAGCTCAAGAAGAGAAAAAACTGTCGTGGCTTAGACAAATACTTGAGTGGCAGCAGAATATGAGTGACAACAGGGAATTTATGGACGCGGTTAAAACAGAGCTTAATATTTATAACGACAGAATATATGTATTTTCTCCAAAAGGCGATGTTAAAGACCTTCCGTCAGGCTCTACACCTATAGACTTTGCCTATATGATACACAGCGCTGTGGGCAATAAAATGGTAGGCGCAAGAGTAAATGAGAAAATAGTTAATTTTGATTATAAACTTAAAAATGGCGATATAGTGGAAATATTAACAAGCCAAAATTCAAAAGGACCAAGCAATGACTGGCTTAATATTGTAAAAAGTCCTCAAGCGCGCACAAAAATAAATCAGTGGTTTAAAAAAGAGCTTAAAGAAGAAAATATAATAAAAGGCAGAGAGCTTATAGCCGCTGACGCTAAAAAGAAGGGCTATAACATTGATGATATTTTAAAACAAGAATGGCTTGATATTGTATGTAAAAGATTTGCAGCTAAAACATATGATAGCTTGTGCTCGTCAGTGGGTTTTGGGGCTATTAAAGAAGGACAGGTTGTAAATAGATTTATTGAGGAAATAAAAAAAGAAGAAAAGAAAAACCAAACTGTTGATGACATTATAAAAAACATACAAGAAAAATCTCAAAAAGGTCAAAACCGCAAAAAGAACAACAACGGTGTTGTTGTTAAAGGCGTTGGCGATGTTTCTGTTAGGTTTTCACACTGCTGTGGTCCAGTGCCTGGTGATGAAATAGTTGGTTATGTAACAAGAGGAAGAGGCGTATCTATACACCGCACAGACTGTATTAATATAATAAATCTTGACTCAACAGAACGCAGAAGGCTTATAGACGCCGAGTGGGACACAAGTGTTAATACACAGCAAAACTCATATGATGTGGAGTTAAAACTTATATGTGAAGACAGAAACGGAATTGTTTTTGATGTGTCTAAAATACTCATTGACGAAGGAATGAAAACTAAATCATTTAGCGCGAGAAGTGTTAAAGGCGGTTTGGCTATTGTTAATTTTACGGTTGATGTTACAGGCAAAGAACAGCTTGATAAGTTGTATACTAAATTAAACAATGTTTCGGGTGTTGATGAGATAGAAAGGGTTACAGGTTAAAATTGATATGAGAGCCGTTGTTCAGCGCTGTGCTCACGCCAGTGTTAGTGTTGATAATAAAATAGTGGGAAAAATAAAAGAGGGCATTATAGCTCTTGTGGGTTTTTCTCCAAAAGACAGTGAAAACGATATTGATTATATTATAGATAAAATAGCAAATTTAAGAATATTCTCAGACGAAAACGGAAAAATGAATTTATCAGTTAAAGACATAAACGGTGGAATACTGTTTGTGCCTAATTTTACTCTTTACGGCGACTCACGTCATGGAAGAAGACCAAGTTATATTGACGCCGCCGGTATAGAGTACGCTAACACTCTTTTTGAAACATTAAAATTGAAGGCAAGTGCTCTAAATATTGACAATATTGAGTTTGGAATATTTCAAGCCGATATGAAAGTTGATATTTTAAATGATGGACCTATAACGCTTATTCTGGATAGTTTTAAAAATTTTTAAGGAGGTAATTTATGAAACTGCTTAAACACGTTGTAAGAAATATGGACCAAAATGTATATATATATTTTGACGAGAACACTAAAGAGGGCGTTATTATAGACCCAGGTGCTCAAGCGGGAAGTATAGCAAAATTAATTGAGGAAAATGACATTATTCCAAAAGCCATACTTCTTACTCATGGTCATGGCGACCATACAAGCGCAGCTAACGAGCTTAAAGAAAAATACAATATTCCTATATGCGCCCACAGTTGGGAAATTCCAGTAATAGCTGACAGCAGCATAAACTTTTATATGGGCGGCGGAGAAATAACTGTTGATAAAGTTTTTAATGACAATGACGAATTTGAATTTAATAATTGCAAACTTAAAGTTATACACACACCAGGACATACACAAGGCGGCGTTTGTTATTATGACTATAAAAACAGCGTGGTATTTTCGGGCGACACTCTTTTTTACGCGTCCGTTGGCAGAACGGATTTTCCTAACCCTCCTCAAACAGCAGATATGGGATACCCGTCAAGCGATAACACAGAAAAACTGCTTAACTCAATAAAAACAAAACTTTATGTTTTACCAGATGACACTGTTGTTTTTCCGGGGCATGGCGGCAAAAGTCAAATAGGGTTTGAAAAGAAATTTAATCCCTTTGTAAAGGGCTGATGTATATGGATTTTATACTTGTAGGGCATAATTTTGAAAATGACGTTCAAACGGCTATACAAATATTTTTTCCAAACAGGCATTATTATAGAGCTGATAAAATACCAGAAGAAGGATTTGCTGTTAAAAGCGTGTTGGCTCAAAATTTTGTTGGAGCGTACTTTTATATAAACGGCAAAATTGAAAATGAGTTTACAGAAAATATTGATAGTAAAAATGATAGTGATTTTAAGTATTATTTAAAAAAAGCCGTTTTTAATGTTTTAAGCGGTTTTACAAAGTATACGCCTAAATGGGGTATGCTTACAGGTGTGCGCCCCGCTAAACTTGCGGGAGAGCTTTTGAAAAGCGGAATGGGGTATAATGAAGTTATAGAGTGCTTTAAACAAAAGTTTTATACATCGCACCAAAAAGCGGAACTTGCGCTTAACATTTATAATGCTGAAAGAGAAATACTTTTGCGCAATAAACCAAATGACATAAGTATTTATATAGGAATACCATTTTGTCCAACAAGATGCTTATATTGTTCTTTTACGTCATATCCAATAGATTATAATAAAGCGGACAAATACATTGAGTGTTTAGAAAAAGAGCTTGATTTTATAAAAAACGTTGTTAAATCAAAAAATATATGTTCTTTGTATGTTGGCGGGGGTACTCCTACGTCTTTAAACGACAAGCAATTTGAGTATGTTATGGATATTATAAATGAAAAATTTGTTTTAAATAATACTAAAGAGTTTAGCGTTGAAGCGGGAAGACCAGACACAATAACAAAGGCTAAACTTTTAAGTATGAAAAAAAATAATGTAAACCGAATATCAATAAATCCTCAAACTATGAACCAAAAAACACTTGATATTGTGGGAAGAAAACATACTGTTGAAGATGTTAAAAATGTTTTTTATATGGCAAGAGAAAATGGCTTTTTTAATATAAATATGGATTTAATACTTGGTCTTCCTAAAGAAACTATTTATGATGTAAAAAACACTATGGAGGAGATAGTAAAACTATCGCCTGAGAGCGTTACAGTACATACTTTAGCCGTAAAAAGAGCATCAGCTTTAAAAGAAAAATTGTACTCGTATAATTTGTCTGAGGC
The DNA here is from genome assembly GCA_949743655.1 of uncultured Eubacteriales bacterium. GTDB lineage: Bacteria > Bacillota > Clostridia > Lachnospirales > Anaerotignaceae > Neoanaerotignum_A. The sequence goes on along the minus strand of CATJUP010000159.1, from coordinate 8,536 downwards.
TGATGAAATGGAAAAAATGCTTGATATTTGCGCTGATTATTCTAAAAGTATTGAACTTGAGCCATATTATATGTACAGACAAAAAGCCATGCTTGGTAATTTTGAGAATGTAGGTTATTGCAAAAAAGGTGCAGAAAGTATATATAACATTGAAATAATGGAGGAAAAACAAACAATTATAGCCGCCGGAGCGGGAGCAAGCACTAAAATTTATTATCCTGAAACAGATGCCGTTGAAAGGATTTTTAATGTTAAAAGTGTTGACGACTATATATCAAGAATAGATGAAATGATAGAGAGAAAAGCTAAAATGTTGGGATAGTTACCCCAACATTTTATTTTTTGTAATATTGTTGTTTGTTAGTCAAATACTACTCATATTTTTTACTTCATAAAAAATACTCATAACCTCAGACGTTTAACAACACCTAAAAAGCGGCGCTTAATTAGTCGATTAAAATATTTCCATCATTATAAGCGAAAGTGAAATTTAGAACTTCTTTATATTGTTGTTCGATATTGACTGCCATTATTTTATTTACTAAAGGATGTTCTCCTCTAAGCCCCATGTATGCGCCAATAGCTCCGTTTATAATAGTTAGTACAATACAAATGGTACTGAGTATAATTCCAATAGTAGCTGTTGTACGATTTAATTTAAGCGCTTTAACTCCCATAACTAAACCAATTATACCAACTGGCAAACCTATTATAGGTATAAACCATGCTACAAGCCCAATAATGCCAAGAATAAGAGAAGGCATAGCGGTTTTTTTATTGTAAGAACCCTGAAAATTGTTAGATTGAACAGGACAGCCGCAGCCGGAACAGAATTTTGTATCTTCATATAAAGGTTTTCCGCAATTTGAACAAAACATATAATTTTCCCCCTGAGTAAAAAGCCATAACTCTAATTTTTATTAATTTAATTATATCATAGTCAAATTATTTTTACAATTAAAAAGCCATAGGGAAATAGCAATGAGTAATGTTTTAAAAAAATTTTAAAAAATACTATTGACAAATTAGAAATGAGTTATTAAAATAAAAAACAACATTTCGTAAGATAGTATTAATACAGAAAAATACTGTGAACAAGAGGAGTAGCCAGATTACAGCCAAAAGAGAGAAGAACTTAGAAGCTGAAAGGTTCTTTGGGATATGTGCCGGTGAATGTAGCTTGGGAGTTTTTAAACCGAATTTTTAGTAAGTTTAAGCGGGTTGCGCCGTTATACGTTTGTGAGAGTTTTTAGTTTGGTTTAGGCTAAAAAAATTAAGGTGGTACCGCGAGTCTTCGTCCTTTTATACGAAGGCTTTTTTGTTTGGAGGGATATTATGCTTACGCATTTACCAAAGGGAACAAAAGATATTTTTGGCGATGAGATTTATTTATGGCATAAAATAGAAAAAGAAATTAGGCAGTTGTGCGATTATTTTGGAATAAACGAAATAAGAACACCTGTATTTGAACACACAGAGCTTTTTTTAAGAAGTGTTGGCGATACAACTGATATTGTGCAAAAAGAAATGTATACTTTTAATGATAAAGCAGAAAGAAGTATTACTCTAAAGCCCGAAAGCACAGCTGGAGTAGTGAGGGCTTATATAGAACATGGAATGTTTAATAACGCACAGCCTACAAAACTGTATTATATTTCGCCTACATTTAGATACGAAAATACACAGTCTGGAAGACAAAGACAATTTCATCAATTTGGTATAGAGATGTTTGGTTCGTACTCACCAGCGCTTGACGCCGAAGTTATATCGGCGGCTAACAGCATTATAGAGAATTTTGGAATTAAAAATGTGGAACTTAGAATAAACAGTTTGGGCGGACCAGAATGCCGAGCTAAATATAACAAAATACTTAAAGATTTTATAGGTGATAATATAGATTGTCTTTGCAAAGAGTGTAAAGCAAGATATGATAAAAATCCTTTACGTGTACTTGACTGTAAAGAAGAAAAATGTAAAAAAATTATAGCGGGAGCGCCTTCGGTATTGGATTGTTTGGGCGATGAATGCAAAGAGCATTTTGAGACTTTAAAACAAATACTCGACAAAATGGGCATAAAATATGTAGTTGACCCAAGTATAGTGAGGGGTCTTGACTATTATACAAGAACTGTGTTTGAGTTTGTATCTTCTGATATAGGTGCGCAAAGTACTATATGCGGTGGAGGAAGATACGATAATCTTATAGAACAATGCGGCGGTTCTAAAACAGGGGCTGTTGGTTTTGGGCTTGGAATAGAAAGATTTATACTCACTCTTGAGGCGCAAAACGGAAAATATACAAAAAACCCATATAGAGACGTTTTTGTAGGGGCTATAGGCGATGAGGCTTTTGTAAAATCTCAGGCTATTGTTTATGAGCTTAGAAAAGCTAATATAAAAGCTGACGCTGACAGCGTGGGAAGAAGCGTTAAAGCCCAAATGAAATACGCAAATAAAATAGGAGCGGCATACTCAATAATTATAGGTCAGAATGAGATTGAAACTAATACCGCTGTTATTAAATGTATGGAAACAGGCGAGACAAAAAATATATCGCTTAACAAAATAGCTGACGAGATTAAAAGCGTTATAAAATGACTGCGACAAAACGTGGTTTTGATATAAGTAAAAAATTATTAGACAATTTTTAGGAGGTTATAATTATGGATATTAAAGTTACATTAACTCAAAACAAAAAAGAAAAACCAGATTACTCAAATCTTCCTTTTGGCGTTTATTACACAGACCATATGTTTGAGTGGGATTATACAGAGGGTATAGGCTGGCATGACCCAAGAATAGTGCCTTTTCATAATCTTGATATGAGTCCTTGTTCTATGGTACTTCATTATGGTCAAACAACTTTTGAGGGACTTAAAGCGCATCTTGGTCAAGATGGCGAAATTAGACTTTTTAGACCAGAACAGAACATGGAAAGACTTAACAGCTCCAACAAGCGTCTTGTTATACCAGAGTTTGATGTAAATGAAGGTGTTGAGGCTATAAAAAAACTTGTTGAAATTGACAAAGACTGGATACCTCAGGGCGAGGGAACAAGCCTTTATATAAGACCATTTATTATAGCCACAGATATTCACATAGGTGTTCATCCAGCTAAAACATATAAATTTATGATTGTTCTTTCGCCAGTAGGCATGTACTACAAAGAAGGTATTAACCCTGTAAGAATTTATGTTGAGGATGAGTATTGCAGAGCTGTAAGAGGCGGTATGGGCTTTACAAAAACAGCCGGAAATTATGCCGCAAGCCTTATAGCGCAATCTATAGCAGAGCAAAGGGGCTATACACAGGTACTTTGGCTTGATGGTGTTGAGAAAAAGTACATTGAGGAAGTTGGAACAATGAATATTATGTTTGTTATAGATAATGAGGTAATTACTCCAGAGCTTAATGGAAGTATACTTCCAGGTATAACAAGGAAAAGCGCTATAGAGCTTTTAAGGGCTAATGGATACAAAGTAACCGAAAGAAAAGTGTCTATTCAAGAAATATTTGAGGCTCACGACAAAGGCGTTCTTAATGAGATATTTGGTACAGGAACAGCCGCTGTTATATCTCCTGTAGGAGAACTTCTTTGGGAGAACAGAACAATAAAAATAAACGATGGTAAAATTGGTCCTGTTTCACAGCTTATATATGATACAATAACAGGTATCCAAAGCGGAAAAGTAGAGGATAAATATAATTGGGTTACAAAAGTAAATTAATGTGTTAAAAATTGGGTATTGGAATTTTTATTCCAATACCCATTAATTTTTTACGAATAATTTATTATTCCCTTTTTAGTATTATAATGTCAGATGTAATACATAAAGCAAAATAAAAAATAATATAAATTATAATTGTCCATATAGGGCTTGTTATTATGGGTATTGGGGCAAGCTCTATACGTATTATACCGTTTAAAAAATTATTGATTGTATTAAAACAAAATGACAGCGGTATAAATGACAATACCCAAACATTTATTAAAGCGAAATATTTTATCGCTTTTTTCTTATTTTGGCTGTTAATAAATTGACCCGTGATAAATAGCGATGTGCCAAGCGACATAAGTATAAGTCCTATGGCGGTGGAAACATAAATTTGTTTTTCAATATATATTGATATTGCGCATAATAGACCCTTTATATTGAAAAATGTTCCAAAAACACAAAACAACATACTGTTTAATTGTTTTTTGGTTTTATTTTGTAATTGTGTGCCTTTTAAAATATAGTCGGTACTTGTATTAAAATACTCGCTTAAAATTATTATTTTATCAATATCAGGCACGCTTTGACCCGTTTCCCATTTAGACACGGCTTGACGTGACACATCAATTTTTTCAGCCAATTCCTCTTGCGACAAACCTTTTGATTTACGTAAATTTTGTATTCTTTCGGATATACTCATTTTGTGCGTCCCCTTTTTGTTTTATTTTATAGCATTATAACAAAAAATATGGCGGTTATACTACCATATACGATAATCAATTTGTAAACCGTTGGTTGCGGAGCTGTTTTTTTAGTATTAAATATGAAAAATATATCAAAACATTGATGTTTTAATTTTTTTTTGGTAAACTATTTTTAGTTTATTTATGTACATTTTTTTCGTATATATAAGTTTAATAAAGGAGAATAATTATGGGAGAATTAATGACAGGATTAAAAAGAAGTCATATGTGTGGAAATATAACAGAGGCTCTGGCGGGTAAAGAAGTAACAATTATGGGCTGGGTTCAAAAACGCCGTGATTTGGGACAACTTATATTTATAGCTGTCAGAGACAGAAGCGGAATTGTTCAAGCTGTTGTTGACCAAACAGCCGAAAAAGAGCTTTTTGAAAAAGCTGAAACTATAAGAAGTGAGTTTGTGGTAGCTATAACTGGTACTGTAGCTTTAAGAACGCCTGAGAACATAAATGAGAATATGAAAACAGGAAAAATTGAGATTAATGTTAAAGCGTTAAGAATACTTTCAGAAAGTGAGACGCCTCCTTTTCAAGTAGAAGAAAATATAAACGTAAATGACGAGTTAAGACTTAAATATAGATATATTGATTTGAGAAGACCAAACATACTTAAAAACATTGTGCTTAGAAATAACATAACACACATAGTAAGAGACTTTTTTAACAAAGAGGGATTTTTGGAAATTGAGACTCCTATGCTTACAAAAAGCACTCCAGAAGGAGCAAGAGATTATCTTGTGCCAAGCCGTGTTCACCCAGGCAATTTTTACGCACTTCCTCAATCACCACAGTTGTTTAAACAGCTTCTTATGGTGTCTGGTATGGACAGGTATTTCCAAATAGCCAGATGTTTTAGAGATGAGGATTTAAGAGCAGACAGACAGCCGGAATTTACTCAAATAGACATGGAGCTTTCGTTTATTGACATTGACGATATAATTGATATAAATGAAAGACTTATAAAAAGACTTTTTAAAGAGGCTATAAATGTTGATATTCAAATTCCATTTAAACGTATGACATGGAAAGAAGGCATGGAAAGATTTGGTTCTGATAAACCGGATATACGTTTTGGAATGGAGCTTAAAAATATATCGGATATAGTTAAAGAAACTGAATTTGCTGTGTTTAAAAACGCTCTTGACGCTGGCGGTTCTGTAAGGGCTATTTGTGTAGAGGGCTCTGGAAAAATGCCGCGTAAACAAATCGACCAGCTTGTGGAGTTTGTAAAAACTTATAGGGCTAAAGGTTTAGCTTGGATAGTTGTAAATGACGATAATACTATAAAAAGCCAGATAGCTAAATTTTTTACTGATGAAAAAATGAGAGAAATAGTTAATTTTGTTTCGGCTAAACCTGGAGATATTATATTTATATGTGCCGATAAAAATAAAATTGTTTTTGACGCTTTGGGAGCGCTTAGACTTGAAATGGCTAAAAGACTGTCGCTTACTAAAAATGACGACTACAAATTTTTGTGGATTACAGAATTTCCTATGTTTGAATGGAGCGAGGACGAAAACAGATGGGTAGCTGAACATCATCCATTTACATCGCCTATGGACGAGGATATAGAATTACTTACCAAAGACCCAGGAAGCGTAAGAGCCAAAGCGTACGACATGGTACTTAATGGTGTAGAGCTTGGCGGCGGAAGTATACGTATACACAAATCTGATATACAGGCAAAAATATTTGAGTTGCTTGGCTTTAGCGATGAGGAAGCGTACTCTAAATTTGGTTTCCTTCTTAATGCTTTTAAATATGGCGTGCCTCCTCATGGCGGGCTTGCGTTTGGTCTTGACAGGATAGCTATGCTTATGTCGGGCGCATCTACTATAAGAGACGTTATAGCATTCCCAAAAGTAAAAGATGCTGCTTGTCTGCTTACAGACGCACCTAATGTTGTGGATAAAGCACAGCTTGACGAACTTTGTATAGCTTTAACTGAAACAGAAAATTAAAAGTATTGCATTACAGTGCATTACATTACTTTGCCGTAAGTATTTGAATAGAAACAATCATTTACTTTTTAGGAGGAATAAAATGTTTTTTGACAGGTTTTTGGGTTTTGGCGAAAGTATAGGCATTGATTTGGGTACAGCGTCTGTACTTGTTTATATAAAAGGCAAGGGAATTGTTCTTAGAGAGCCTTCTGTTGTTACTGTGGATAAAGACACAAATACTATACTTGCTGTTGGTTCGGAGGCGCGTAAAATGATAGGAAAAACGCCGGGCAATATAGCCGTTATACGTCCGCTTAGAGAAGGCGTTATATCGGATTATGAAACAACAGAGAGAATGTTAAAATATTTTATACAAAAAGCTATGGGTTCTCATCCCTTGGCTAAGCCAACAATAGCTGTGTGTGTACCAAGTATTATAACCGAGGTTGAAAAAAGAGCGGTTGAAGACGCGGCTAGGCAGGCAGGCGCCAGAAAAGTTTTTATTATAGAAGAACCTATAGCGGCGGCTATAGGCGCTGGTATAGATATATCGCGTCCTTGCGGAAGTATGGTTGTAGATATAGGTGGTGGAACAACAGATATAGCCGTAATATCGCTTGGAGGAAATGTTGTAAGCACATCTCTTAAATTGGCAGGAGATAATTTTGATGAGGCTATAATTAAATATATGAGAAAAAAACATAGTTTACTTATAGGTGAGAAAAGCGCCGAGCTACTTAAAATAAACATAGGCACAGCGTATGAGCGAACAATGCCTGTTTCTATGGATATACGCGGAAGAAATCTTATAACAGGGCTTCCCAAAAATATAACGGTTACAAGTGAAGAAATGCTTGAGGCACTTTCGGAGTGTGTTGAGTCTATAGCTGACGCAGTGCATTCAATATTAGAAAAAACACCGCCAGAGCTTGCCGCCGATATTTCTGACAGAGGAATAGTAATGACAGGCGGCGGAAGTCTTTTGTATGGTCTTGACAAACTTATATCAAAAAGGACTGGTATTAATACTATAATAGCCGAAGATGCTATGTCATGTGTGGCTATTGGTACAGGAAGATATATTGAGTTTGAAAACGGCGGTAAAATAAATTTAAAATATAAAAGAGAAAATAATATATCTATCGAAAAATATGAGAAAAAAAACGAGAGCGAGTTAGAAAAAACTAAAGATAGCAACAATAAAAAGAAAAATAAAAAATAATATTATTTTAAATATAAAAAAGACTGTATATCAGTCTTTTTTTAACATAAATCAGTAATTATCCGAATTTGTTTTTTGGTGTAGGTGTTATATCATATTGGTCATTTAAATCAGCCCAACGCTTTTTAGAAATAGAGTTATTACCGTTAATTATATCATCAAGTATTTCTTTGTGGAGATGTGCCATTTTTCTTATAACATAATTCTCATCTTTTTGGTTGAATGAATACCCATTTAGAATAGCAAACTTTTTCATTGTTTCTTCATAATGTTTCTCTATAATGTTAATTAAAATTTCGTAAATCATTTTTATTATAGCGTTATTCGATATTTCGCATATATAAAGATGAAACTTATAATCGGCGTCAAAAAAATCTTTTGGCTCACCATAATCAGCGGCTTTGAGCATATTATCATATAGTTTTTTTAGATTTTCTATATCAGCATCAGTACGTTTTTTACAGGCAATATCGGTGCATATTGGTTCAAAATATCGCCTAAACTCGCTTATATCGTTAAAAGTATTTTTTTCGTTTATAAGTGTTAGGGCTTGTGCGAAATAATATTTAAAGTCAAGTTTTTTTACAAAAGCACCTTCACCATTTTTTATTTCAATAACTCCAGTAACACTTAATTTTTGATATACACTACGTGCTGTCATGCGACTTACACCATATATTTCAGCAAGTTCATTTTCTCCTGGAAGTCTGTCGCCATTTTTATATTCGCCATTGGCAATTTTTGTTTTTATAATATCAAATATTTGGTCACTTATGTTTTTTCTAAATATTGGCATTTTTGGATTGTTCATTTTGCTATTTACGTATTTTATACCTTTCAAAAATTTTTTATTATTATACTACAAAACTTTTAAAATAAAAAGCTAAGTGTT